>DATESK010000180.1:0-9125 GCA_035270865.1 Clostridia bacterium
ATATGATATGGCTTGTACCAAAACAAGCAGTTTTTTCGTTACGCTAAAAATATATGGAAAAAGAAACAAATTTAGAGAAAATGTTAATTACCTCTTCAAAGGTTGTGGGAACGAAGCAAGTTTTGAGGAGTATAGCTTCCGATGAGCTACGGTGTGTGGTGATATCGGAGGATGCCGATGAAACTTTGAAATCAAAAATTATCAATGCGTCTGATTCCGCCAAAATCGAAGTGCTTTACTCGCCGTCAATGCAATGGCTTGGAAAGACTTGTGAAATTGCGGTCGGCGCGGCGGTAGTAGGGATTTTGAAGAATTAGAGGTTTGAATGAAATTCCTCAAGGGGTTGCGGAACTACATTCGGAAAAACACAGGAGGATATGTATGCCAACCATCAATCAAATCATCAGAAAGGGCAGAGAAAGACAAGTCGCTAAAACGATGACGCCTATTTTGGAGCAATGTCCACAAAAGCGTGGCATCTGCTTGTCAGTTACGACTACCTCACCGAAGAAGCCGAACTCAGCATTGCGTAAAATTGCAAAAGTGCGTCTAGTTAACGGAATGGAAGGAACTGTCTACATTCCCGGAATCGGACACAATTTGCAAGAGCATAGTGTGGTTTTGATCCGAGGCGGGAGAGTCAAGGATTTGCCAGGCGTGCGTTATCACATCATTCGCGGAACATTAGACACTGCAGGCGTTGCAAAGCGTAAACAGTCCCGTTCCAAGTATGGTGCAAAACGCCCCAAGTAACATCGAATGAAAAACCGTAAATTTTAGGAGGATAATATGCCAAGAAGAAGTGGCGTGCCAAAAAGAGACGTATTACCGGATGCTCAATACCTAAGCAAGGTTGTAACTAAGCTTATCAACCAAATTATGCTTGACGGAAAAAAGGGAGTAGCCGAGAAAATCGTTTATGAGGCATTTGAAATAGTAGAAAAGAAAATTGGGCAAAATCCCTCAGAGGCGTTTACCCGCGCTTTGGGAAATATAATGCCGACTTTAGAAGTCAAGGCAAGAAGAGTTGGTGGTTCAACCTATCAAGTCCCGCTTGAAATCCGTGACGAAAGAAGGCAGACATTGGGAATTCGCTGGCTAGTTTCATTTGCAAAAAAGAGAAGCGAAAAAACAATGAACGAAAGACTTGCTGGTGAGATAATGGATGCTTATAACAATACAGGCAACGCGGTCAAAAAGAAAGAAGAGACGCACCGCATGGCTGAAGCTAATAAGGCATTTGCTCACTACAAATGGTAAAAAGGACGGTGTGGCTAAATGCAAACTGACATTGAACTAGAGAAAATACGAAATATTGGCATTATGGCCCACATAGATGCAGGAAAAACGACAACAACTGAGCGTATTTTGTTCTATACGGGAAAACTCCGTAAAATGGGCGAAGTACACGAGGGTGCGGCAACGATGGATTGGATGGAACAGGAGCAGGAAAGAGGTATAACAATTACTTCTGCCGCTACTACCACTCATTGGAAAGGTCATATAATCAACATCATTGACACCCCTGGACACGTCGACTTCACAGTCGAAGTGGAAAGAAGTCTTAGAGTTTTAGACGGAGCTATAGCGGTTTTTTGCGCGAAAGGCGGTGTTGAACCGCAATCCGAAACTGTTTGGCGCCAAGCTAATAAGTATAAAGTTCCGCGCATTGCTTTCGTAAACAAAATGGATATCAACGGAGCGAATTTCCAGCTCGCAGTTGAAATGATGCGCGAAAGATTAAGGGCCAACGCTATCCCAATTGAACTGCCGATAGGCTCGGAAGGCGACTTCCGCGGTATTATCGACCTTATTGAGAAAAAGACAATATATTATGCGGATGCCGACCAAGGGCAAAGCGAAACGATAACAGAAATTCCGCCAGAACTTATGGATGAATATATCATCGGAAGAAGCACTCTTATTGAGGCTGTCGCAGATTTTGATGACAATATTTTGACAAAACTCGTCAATGACGATATTGACGGAATAACCAAAGAAGAACTTGAAGGCGCGATAAGAAAGGCAACACTTGCTATGAAAATGTGCCCCGTTCTTTGCGGAAGTTCTTACAAGAATAAAGGTATTCAAAGACTTATTGATGCCGTGGTTTTGTATCTTCCCTCGCCGCTTGATGTTCCAAGTATTGAAGGAATATCGCCATATACGGGCAAGGAAGAGGTCAGACATCCGAGTGACTCTGAACCTTTCAGCGCGTTAGTCTTCAAAATTATGACCGATCCGTTTGTTGGAAAACTTTACTTCACCAGAATATATTCCGGCGTTGTAAAAACGGGTGATATGGTTTATAATTCTGTTAAGAATAATCAAGAACGCATAGGCAGAATTGTTCGTATGCATTCTAACGAAAGAGAGGATATGACGCAAGCCTCAACGGGCGATATAGTTGGACTTATTGGACTTAAAAACAGTTCGACAGGCGACACTTTGTGCGCTAAATCGAATCAAGTTATTCTTGAAAATATGGTTTTCCCCGATCCTGTTATCAAGGTCGCGATTGAACCAAAAACCAAGGCAAGCCAAGAAAGAATGGCAACTGCGTTGAACAAGTTATCCGAAGAAGACCCGACCTTTAAGTATTATACCGATAAGGAAACAGGTCAAACTATCATAGCTGGAATGGGCGAACTTCATCTAGAGATTATCGTAGACAGAATGTTCCGTGAGTTCCATGTTGAGGCAAATGTCGGCAAACCGCAGGTTGCATATCGTGAAACAATCACAAGAGCATCCAAGGCGGAAGGCAAATATATTCGTCAGTCCGGTGGAAAAGGACAGTACGGCCATGTCGTTATTGAACTTGAACCGCTGTTAACTGGAGAATATGAATTTGTTGATGCAACGGTTGGCGGAAGTGTTCCAAAAGAATACGCAGCAGCGGCAAACCAGGGCATACGGGAAGCGATGAAAGGCGGAATTTTTGCCAACTATGAAGCAACAGGTTGCAAAGTTACGCTTGTTGACGGCAGTATACACGAAGTTGACTCATCGGAAATGGCGTTCAAGATTGCAGGTTCACTTGCATTCAAAGAAGCGGCTTCAAAGGCAGGACCTGTATTGCTTGAGCCTATTGTCAAGGTAGAAATCAGCGTTCCTGAGGATTATCTCGGAGATGTGCTTGCGGGCATATCGCAAAGAAGAGGTTCAACAAGGGGTATGGAAGTCCGCAACGGACTGAATATAGTTGATGCGGAAGTACCGCTTTCAATGATGTTCGGATACGCAACGGCACTCCGTTCAACAACGCAAGGCAGAGCAAATTTCACAATGCAGTTCGACCACTATTCAATAGTGCCAAAGAGCATTGAAGAAGAAATTTTGAAGCAAGGGAAAGTCGCAAGATAACACTTTGCAAAAACAAAAGATAAACAAAAAACAAGAAAGATTAAACAGAAAAACAATAAAAAAATAAATTAAAAAACGAAGCACTTTCATTTTATAGGAGGAATTAAAAATGGCAAAAGCGAAGTTTGACAGAACAAAGCCACACGTCAATATCGGTACTATCGGTCACGTTGACCACGGTAAGACCACTCTTACGGCTGCAATTACAATGTATTCAGCCCAAAAGGGTTTGGCAAAAATCATGAAGTATGACGAAATCGACAAGGCACCAGAAGAGAAGGCAAGAGGAATCACAATCAATACCTCACACGTCGAGTATGAAACAGTGAATCGTCACTATGCACACGTGGACTGCCCTGGACACGCTGACTATGTTAAGAACATGATTACAGGCGCGGCGCAAATGGACGGCGCAATCTTGGTTGTTGCAGCTTCAGACGGACCGATGCCGCAAACCAGAGAACACATCTTGCTCGCAAGACAGGTTGGTGTTCCTAGCATTATCGTATTCCTTAATAAATGCGACCAAGTTGATGACGAAGAACTTCTTGAACTTGTTGAAATGGAAGTACGCGAACTTCTTAGCGAGTACAACTTCCCCGGCGATGATACACCTATTATCCGTGGTTCAGCTTTGAAAGCTATGGAAGCATTAACCTCAGGAAAGGGTGCAGATGATCCTGCTTGCGCACCTATCAAAGCACTTCTTGATGCAGTTGACAGCTACATTCCTCAACCTGAAAGAGAAAAAGATAAGCCGTTCTTGATGCCAATTGAAGACGTTTTCACAATCACAGGTCGTGGAACAGTTGCAACGGGCAGAGTCGAGAGAGGCGAATTGAAGATGGGCGACAAAGTCGAAATCATCGGTCTTGCAGCAGAAAAGAAAGATACAGTGGTAACTGGAATCGAAATGTTCAGAAAACTTTTGGATAGCGCATTTGCAGGCGACAATATCGGCGCATTGCTCCGTGGTATTCAAAGAGAAGACATTCAAAGAGGACAAGTTATCGCAAAGCCGGGTTCGATTCATCCGCACACACACTTCACATCACAGGTTTATGTCTTGACCAAGGAAGAAGGCGGACGCCATACACCGTTCTTTGACGGATATCGTCCACAATTCTACTTCCGCACAACTGATGTTACCGGTTCAATCAAATTGCCGGCAGGAGTTGAAATGGTTATGCCTGGCGACCATATCGATATGGAAATCAAGCTTATCACACCAATCGCAATCGAAGAAGGTCTCCGTTTCGCAATTCGTGAAGGCGGCAGAACAGTCGGTTCAGGTGTTGTAGCCAAGGTAATCGAATAATAATCAGTGTTTTTTCAGAGCCATCCTGCACGGCAGATTTTCTTCCGTGCGGGATAGCCTGTGTAAAGATACCAACAAGGAGGCTATACAATGGCTGCAAAAGGTACGAGAGTTAGAATTACACTTGCTTGCTCAGAATGCAAACAGCGTAATTACAACTTGAAGAAAAATAAACAAAAGCATCCCGACAGAATTGAACTTATGAAGTACTGTCGTTTTTGCAAAAAACACACCTTACACAAAGAAACAAAGTAGGGCTTAGGAGGCTAGCATGGCAAAAGATGTGCCAGTAAAGGAAAACCAAGATAAAAATACCGCCGCGGATGTGTCTGTAAAAAACAAAGAAGCGGCTCTTGTGGTGTCCGCTCCGGAGTCTGATATGGCGAATGTTGAAAGCGTTGATAATGAAGTTGCAACGGAAGGCGCAAAAAAAGTCGTGCCCGTGAAAGTTGCTAAAGCGCAGTCAAACAAAAGTGTGCCACAAAAGAATACTGTGAGCAAGGAAAAGCCAATTTCAGAGGCGCAAAAGCCCACATTTCGCACTCAAGCGGATAGTTCAAATCCTAAGGCAAGCAAAACCGTCAAGAAAGGCAAGGATGGAAAACCGAGAAAGAACATTTTTAAGAGAATGTTCAACGGAATAAAGAGTATAATATCTGAACTAAAAAAGGTTACTTGGCCTAAAGGCAAAACAGTCGCTTCAAACACGCTGATAGTTCTGGTTTTTGTTATCGTCTTCCTTATCGTTATCTTTATCTTTGACTATGTTTTGACTGGTCTGCTTTCTCTGCTTATGGGAAACGGATGGGTGAGTCTGTTCGGTTAAGTCGCTAAGGAGCAAAAATGGATAATAACGAACTAAATTGGTATGTCATCCACACATATTCAGGATATGAATCAATGGTGGAGGACAACCTACACAATATGGTCGAAAACAATGACTTGCAGGCGCTAATTACGGAAGTAAAAGTACCTGTTGTGGATGAAATCGTTGAAAAGAACGGCAAAAGAAAAGTGGTTCAACGCAAGAAATTCCCGAGTTATGTTTTTATAAAAATGATTTATAATAATCATATTTGGTTTATGGTAACGAACACGCGAGGAGTAACAGGTTTTGTTGGTCCTGCGGGAAGACCGTTGCCGCTAACACCGGATGAAGTAAAAAGAATGGGCTTGGAAGTCATCGACATTGAAGATTTTGACATCAAGGTTTCAGATAATGTGAGAGTCATCTCGGGCGCACTCGAAAGTTTTATCGGAGTTGTGGAAAGCATAAGCCCCGAAAGACAAAAGGTGAAAGTAGTTGTGTCTATGTTTGGCAGACAAACTCCCGTAGAACTTGATTTCTCGCAAGTCGAAAAACTATAAATAGCGAAATCGGCGCGTGCGCCGTGCACAATTGGAAAACTCCAATTGTAGTGGGAGAAACAAAATATTCATTGTTTCGCTAAACCACATTAGTCAGGAGGATTTATGGCTAAGAAAATTAACGCAGTAGTAAAACTGCAATTACCAGCAGGTAAGGCAACACCAGGGCCACCTGTCGGTTCATCGCTTGGACCGCACGGTATCAATATACCTGCATTCACAAAAGAGTTTAATGATAAAACTGCAAAACAAGCAGGACTCATTATTCCTGTCGTAATCACAATTTACGGCGACCGCACATTCTCTTTCGTTTTGAAAACTCCGCCAGCGGCAGTACTCATTAAGAAGGCGTGTGGAATCGAAACAGGTTCGGCAACTTCAAACAAGAACAAGGTCGCAAAGATAACAAAGGCGCAAATTAAAGAAATAGCAGAAACAAAAATGCCTGATCTTACTGCCGCCAATATTGACACAGCAATGTCGGAAATTGCAGGCACAGCACGCAGTATGGGTGTTGTGGTCGAAGAGTAGGAGGCGCGCTATGAGTAAAGGTAAAAACTATGTTGAGTCAAAAAAAATACTTGACAACACTAAGTTATATGAAATCGACGAGGCTCTTGGTTTAGTTGTTGAAACCGCAAAAGCCAAATTTGATGAAACCATAGAACTTCATGTTAGATTAGGTGTTGATCCCCGTCACGCAGACCAACAGGTCAGAGGCGTTGTTATTCTTCCTAACGGAACAGGTAAAACTGTGAGAGTTTTGGTTATTGCAAAAGGCGACAAAGCTGACGAAGCAACCAAAGCGGGCGCAGATTTTGTTGGCGCGGAAGATATGATTCAAAAAATCCAAACTGAAAACTGGTTTGATTACGATGTCATTATCACCAGCCCCGATATGATGGGACTTGTGGGAAGACTTGGTAAAGTCCTCGGACCTAAAGGCTTAATGCCAAACCCGAAATCAGGAACAGTTACAACAGATATTGCCCGTGCAATTGCAGAAGTCAAAGCAGGCAAGGTCGAGTACAGAGTTGACAAAACCTCTATCGTGCATTGCCCGATAGGAAAGAAGTCATTCGGCGCGGAAAAACTTGTCCAAAACTTCAATACGCTTATGGATGCGCTTGTGAAAGCGAAGCCGTCAACCGCAAAAGGACAATACTTGAAGTCAGTTTATGTTGCATCAACAATGGGACCTTCTGTTAGAATCAACTATAAGATGGTTTAATAAAACTAACAAGAGCGACTTGATAGATAAAAACAGATTGCAAAGTTAGTAATAGACAGTAACGAATAAACTATTAAAACCTGAGCTTTTTTGCTTGACTTGGCGAAAAGGCTCGGGTATAATAAAGAAAATTAAGCCGAAGACAGCAAGCGTCGAAAGACATAATCCGAAAGGTACTTGCCGAGGACATATCACCTTAGAAACTAGGTGTCGTCCGCTTTTCGGTACGGCACTTTTTTTGTGCGAAAAATCTATTAGGAGGTAAAAATGGCATCACATGGAATTTTGGAACAGAAAAGAGCAGAAATTGACGCGATAAAAGAAAAGATTGCGAATGCAAAAGGTCTTGTAATCATTGATTATATGGGCTTGAAAGTCAGCGAAGACACCGCATTTCGTAAAGAACTCCGCAACAGTGGTTTGCATTATGAAGTTTTGAAAAATACTTTTTTGCATAAAGCATTTGTTGAGCTTGGCTTCAAGGGCTTTGAAAAATCATTGAATGGTCCTAGCGCAGTAGCTTTTTCAGATACCGATGTTATCGCTCCCGCAAAAGCTATCACGGAATGCGCAAAGAAGTATGCAAAAGTGAAGATTAAATGCGGACTAGCTGACGGCGTGTATATTGACGAAGCAGGCGTAAAAGCGTTGGCAGAACTCCCGTCAAAGGAAGTTTTAATCGCGAAAATGCTCGGCTCAATGCAAGCTCCTATATCAAACTTTGTATATTGCTTGAACGGTTTAATTTCGGGACTAGCGATATGCTTGGACAAAATTGCTGAACAAAAGAGCAATTAACATCAGCAACACTTTTTTGTTTAGTACACAAGTCAAATAGACAAGTAGCTAGCAGGAAATAAACTAACAAACAAAACAGCCACAAAGTGGCAATAAAAATTAAAGGTTAATTTGGAGGATAAAAAAATGGCAGATCTCAATAAAATGATGGAAGAAATCAAAGCAATGACAGTACTCGAGCTTTCACAACTTGTAAAGGCTCTTGAAGAAGAATTCGGTGTAAGCGCAGCAGCACCTGCCGCAGTAGCAGCAGCACCTACAGCCGCAGCCGCAGCACCAGTTGAAGAAGAGAAGACAGAGTTTGATGTCGTGTTGAAGGCATTTGGCGCAAACAAAGTTGCAGTCATCAAAGTAGTCAAAGAAGCAACAGGTCTTGGACTTGTTGAAGCAAAAGGTCTTGTTGACGGCGCACCTAAGACAATCAAAGAAGCGCTTGCAAAGGATGCCGCAGAAGCACTTGTTGCAAAACTTAAGGAAGCCGGCGCAGAAGCCGAATTGAAATAGTTTAGCTTGATTTTATTGCTGTGCTGAGCAATTTTCAGTTTAGCAAGCAGAAGTCGAAACTAAGTTTTAAGATTAGAAGTTTTATAGTTTAAACAACCGAGTTAAGCTAAAATAATTTCAAAATCAAAAATTCTGAGCGTAGACATCTAGCTACAAGAAAAGTTGTAATCAAAAAAGCCCGTCCAAACTGGACGGACTTTTGTTTTGCTACGCTCTAATGATAGTTAGACAGCAAAAATATTGTTCAACTAACTTGAAAAGCTTTTGTTTTGTTACGCTCTAATGACAAATGCTACAAAATTAGATATTTACAACATACCCCTATTCGGAAATTTTTGTTTTGTTGTTTGATGTTAAATATCGCTGTTTTACAAATTTTTAAAATCACCTGAATCTCCGCCTGTTTAATTTGTATTCAAATATTTTTAAGTAACGAATTGTTATATATTTATAGGGGGCATTGAAAATGAAAAGAAAAATTCAAATAATATTCAGCTTATGTATTATTTTGTGTTCCGTGTTTTTGTTAACGGCAGGCGG
>DATESK010000181.1:0-5564 GCA_035270865.1 Clostridia bacterium
AAGGTTAAGGAGGCTGTCGAATGAAACAATTATTAATTTTAAGCGGCAAAGGCGGAACCGGGAAAACGACCGTTGCGGGAGCATTTATAAAATTGAACAACGCGAAGGCATATGCCGATTGCGATGTGGATGCGCCTAATCTTCACCTTATAACCCTGCATAAAGATATGCCGATAAAGAAAGATTATTACGGCTTGCCAAAAGCTCATATCGATACAAATTCATGTATGGAATGCGGCTTATGTCAAACAAACTGCAGATTCGGAGCTATTAGTTATAATGATGGTTATTTTGTTGAGGGTAATGCTTGCGAAGGTTGCGGCGTATGCGAGTTTGTTTGCCCGGCGCATGTCGTATCACTAAAAAAAGCGGTAGCAGGAGAACTTTATCTTTACAAGGATGATTCGGTTTTTTCTACCGCAAAGCTTAAAATGGGAAGCGGAACATCCGGAAAATTAGTTACCGAAGTAAAAAAGCAGATGATAGAGAATGCAAAAGAGGTAAACTTAGCTATTATAGACGGTTCGCCGGGAATAGGATGTCCTGTTATAGCATCCCTTTCGGGTGTAGATATGGCACTCATCGTTGCGGAACCGTCGGTTTCGGGAATAAGCGATATGGAAAGGATCATAAAAACTGCCCGTTATTTTGGTACGGAAATAGCTGTTTGTGTGAATAAGTACGATACTAATATATTAAATACCGAAAAAATCGAAGTATTTTGCGCTAACAACGATATTGCTTATGCGGGCAGAATCCCTTATGATAGCGCAGCTGTTGCTGCAAGTAACAGCGGTAAAAGCATTGTTGAAACAGAGTGTCGCAGCGGAAATGCAGTTAAATCTGTTTATGCTCGTGTAATTGAAATAATGCAGAAGAAAGGTGATTTATGAGAATAGTCAGTTTGGTTGATAATATATCGAATAATAAAGGATTGGGCTTCGAACACGGTTTAAGTCTTTATATCGAAACGGCGAAGCATAAACTGCTGTTTGATTTGGGTGCGAGCTCTTTATTTGCCAAGAATGCGCCTGCACTCGGCGTAGATTTGAAGGCAATTGATACAGTTATCTTATCCCACGGACATTACGATCACGGCGGGGGATTGAAAACATTCTTAAATGTGAATGACAAAGCGGTGATATATATAGAAAAAGATGCTTTCGGGGATTATTATTCCGAACGCATATCCGGCACGGAATATATCGGTTTGGATAAATCCTTATCGCAAAACTCAAGAATTGTTTTTGTAGACAATGATATGATTCTCGATGACGAGTTGAAATTGTTCTCGGGGGTCAATATAGTTGATGAGAGGTTTACTCCTAATAAAAAACTAAAAGCAAGAATTGGGACGGAATATAGAGAAGACGATTTTGCGCACGAACAAAATTTGATTATAAATTCTGATGGAGTGAAGGTTCTTGTCGCAGGTTGCGCACATAACGGCATCACGAATATCATCCGTAAGTTTGTTAAAATGGAGGGAGCAGATCCCGATTATGTCATAAGCGGATTTCATTTATCGAATCCCAGCAGTGGAAAAAATGAAGATGAAACAGTGATTTACAGGGTAGGGAATAGTTTGAAGAAACATAGTACAATATATTTCACTTGTCATTGCACTGGTATAGAACCTTATAAAAAGTTAAAAGAAATTTTAAACAATAAAGTAGAGTATTTCGCAGCAGGCGATATGCTAAATTTATAAAAAAGGAGTACAAAATGAGTAAAGATTGCGAGCATAATTGCAAAGATTGCAAGGAAGAATGCGAAGAAAGAGATTTGACAGAAAAACCAAATCAACTTAGTAAAATTAAAAAAGTTGTTGGTGTTGTAAGCGGTAAAGGCGGCGTGGGGAAATCGATAGTGACCTCCATGCTTGCCGTGCTTGAGGAAAGAGAGGGGTTTGGGACTGCGATTCTCGATGCAGACATAACGGGACCTTCTATTCCCAAAGCATTTGGTATTAACGGAAGAGCTGAAGCATGTGATTTAGGAATGTTTCCGGCCAAAAGTCATAAGGGAATAAAAATAATGTCTACTAATCTATTACTGGAGAACGTTACCGATCCCGTAATTTGGAGAGGTCCTCTTATTGCGAATATGGTCAAACAGTTTTGGACAGAAGTTATTTGGGATCAAGTGGATATTATGTTTATTGATATGCCTCCGGGAACAGGAGACGTACCGTTAACAGTGTTTCAATCTATACCCGTCGACGGTATCATCGTTGTGACGTCGCCGCAGGAACTTGTTTCTATGATTGTCGCCAAAGCGGTTAATATGGCGGAACAAATGAAGATACCTGTTATCGGAATAATCGAAAATATGAGTTATGTGAAGTGTCCCGACTGCGGCAAGGAAATCAAAGTATTCGGAGAAAGCAAATTAGAGGATACGGCGAAAAAGTATCATTTGGATATCTTAGGACGAATTCCCCTTGATACAAAGCTCGCCGCTGCTTGCGATAAAGGGATGATAGAACTGTTTGACGGTAATTGGCTGGATAAAGCCGTAGAAAAAATAAACGCGATTCCTGCAAAAGAGGTTTGATATGTCCGATACTTCGGAAAAAGCAATGGAGTATTTCAAACAGGGTTATAATTGCTCTCAGTCAGTGGTCGCTGCTTTTAGCGATAAGTTAAACATTGACTTTAAAACAGCAATCAAATTATCTTCTTCTTTCGGCGGAGGAATGGGCAGACTCCGTGAAGTTTGCGGCGCGGTTTCTGGTATGTTCATCATTGCAGGTCTACTTTACGGGTACGATAATCCTGTAGATAAGATTGGAAAAACTGCTCATTATAAACTTATTCAGGACTTGGCTACAGAGTTTAAAAAAGCAAACGGCTCTATTATCTGCAGAGAATTACTTGGTCTTGGCAAAGGTGCGGACAACCCGATGCCCGATGACCGCACAAAAGAATACTATTCTAAGCGGCCGTGCGTACAGCTTGTAGGTATGGCAGCGGAAATAATAGAAAATTATATAATTAAAATGGAGGAAACGAAAAATGAAAATTGCAGCAGCATGTGAAGGAAACATAATTACAGAACATTTCGGACATTGTGAAAATTTCATGATTTTCGACGTGGAAAACAACAAAATTTCGGGAAGTAAATCTATCCCGAATCCGGGACACAGACCGGGTTTCTTACCCAATTTCTTAAATGAACAAGGGGCAAATGTTATTATGTCCGGCGGTATGGGCGGCGGTGCAGTCGATATATTTAACGAACTAAATATCGAAGTAATAACCGGAGCTTCGGGCGACGCAAAAACGGCGGCAGAAATGTATCTTGCGGGAAAGTTGCAATCCACAGGCTCTGTGTGCCACGAGCATCAGCATAAAGATGAATGCGGAAATAGTATATAGAATAGTAGTAACAACCAAAGAAAGTAAATATTGAAACTATTAGTGTATTATGTTATCATAATTGAAGTAAAGTTTATATTGATTATAAATTATTATTAGGAGGTGAAGTATATATGAGGAAATTTATATGTTCAGTTTGCGGCTATATATATGACGAATCAAACGGCACTTTTAAAGATCTGCCTAATGATTGGGTTTGTCCAATTTGCGGAGCAACAAAAGAAGCGTTTGAAATACAAGGTGAAAGCATAGTGACTGATAAAAAATTAAACTCCACCATTGAAGAAGTGTCGGATATAAAAGAAATGTCATCACTTGAGGCGAGTGCCCTTTGTACTAACTTGGCGCGTGGCTGTGAAAAACAATACAAACCCGAAGAAGCAAATCTTTTTAGTGATTTGGGATCATATTTTAAAGGGGTAACGCCCACTGCAGAAAATCCTGATTTTAGCAGATTGTTAGATTTAATTGAAGAAAATCTAAATGAGGATATTCCAAATGCTATTGCGGTCGCATCGGATAATAAAGATAGAGGCGCAATGCGCGCACTTGTTTGGAATGAGAAGGTTACGCGGATTTTAAAGTCACTTTTATTACGGTATCAAAAGCAGGGAAATTCCATGCTGGTAAATACGGGAATTTATGTGTGCACCATTTGCGGTTTTATATACATTGGAGATAAATTGCCTGAATTATGTCCGGTTTGTAAAGTGCCGAACTGGAAGTTTGAAAAAATTGAGGGAGGTAAAGCTAATGTCTAAGAAATATGCCGTAAGAAATATTCGTTTATGCACTAAGGACTGTCTATGTCTTTATGTATGCCCCACGGGAGCAACTGATACAGAGAATAGTATTATTGATGTGAATAAATGTATTGGCTGCGGTGACTGTGCTGGTGCTTGCCCATCTGGTGCAATTTCATTGGTGCCTAGAGAATACCCAAAACAACAGGAGAAGACTCAAGTCATTGTTAATGCGCTTAAAGCACTTCTGCGTAGTAAATCCGAGCAGGAAAAGATTGCTGCAGGCTTAACCGGCAAGTTAGCTGCGGCAATAGAAAAATCTAATCGTATTATGTCAGAAGACATTATCCGCGAAACTGGATACATGCTGCCTCAAAGTGAGAATACTATAATGTTTTTAAAGTCACTTCTTAATCAAAAGCATTCGGAAGGATTCCCTATAGAAACTGTAAAAAAACTTATTTATATTTTTGATAACAAAATGGAGGATACAATGGAAGAAAACAAAACATTTAAAAACCTTATGGCTGCATTCACCGGAGAGTCAGAGGCAAATAGAAAATACACAGCCTATGCAAGAAAAGCTGAAAAAGATGGTAAAATCAATGCGGCAAAATTGTTTAGGGCCGCTTCGGATGCTGAAACTCTGCATGCATTAAAGCATTTTGAAGTTGCAGGCAAAATTGGCACAACAGCTGATAATCTCAAAGACGGCATTGCCGGAGAAACTTATGAATATAAAGATATGTATCCCGATTTTGTCAAACAAGCCGAATTGGAAGGAAATAAAGCTGCGCTAATGTCTTTTACATTTGCGATGAAAGCCGAAGAAGTTCATGCAAAGCTTTATCAGGATGCTTTAGAAAACCTTGACAAGACAGAGGAAGTCTTTTATTATCTTTGCCCTGTGTGCGGTAATATAGAAAAGTTTGTTCCCGAGAAATGTAGTATTTGCGGTGTTCCTGGAGCAAAGTTTATTAAATACTAATTGCAAAGAATAAAGAATAAGGTTTTTGATAGTCTAATTCGTTGAAAGCGATGGAGCCTAAAAACAGCCTTTTCGTTCGTTAGGGGTACCCTAAAAAGCGATATTGTTCGTTAGCTTTACGGACGGCACCGAGGTCAATGCGGATTTAAGGGCTTGAGTGCAGAATAAGGGATTTGAGTGCAGAATAAGGGACTTGAACCTCTAAATTATAAAAAGTTGAGCAAATAAAACATATAATACAAAACAACAGCGGCAGGAGTAAGGCCTGTCGTTTTTGTCGCTTTTGGTGCGTATTTTGAAAAATCTTGAATAAAAACTTGATTTTGCGAGGTAATCAAGATTGACACCAACCGAACAATAAGTAGGAAAACCAAAAGTAAGAATGGTACTAAGTTCAAATCCCGTAAAGTATGGTGCAAGATAGACGAACAACAAAAAGTAAGAATATACGAT
>DATESK010000182.1:0-2305 GCA_035270865.1 Clostridia bacterium
CTAGGAAAAAACGAAATCGCTTTAATAATCACAGACCCTTGCGACAGCGGTACGCAAGCTAGGGCAAAACAGAAAACCAAGCACGGCGGAATTTGGTACACTCCGCAATCGGGTATTTGGCAGACTGTGTGGCTTGAGAGTTTGCCGAAAACTTTTGTTAAATCAATGACTATTGTTCCCGATATTGATAACGGAGCTGTTAGCGTTAAACTAGACATTGAGGGCAAACCGCAAATCGCAACTGTCGAAATTTTAGACGGCGGTAAGCAAATTTCAAAAGCACAAGTAAAGGGCGGTGAAGCGGTTTTAAAACTCAAAGAATTCGAGTGCTGGAGTCCCGAAAATCCCAAACTCTATGATTTGGTTATAACAGTTGATGATGATATTGTAAAATCCTACTGCGGAATGAGAAAGTTTTCTGTAATTACGGATGAAAAAGGTGTAAAGAGACTTGCACTCAACAATAAACCATATTTTCATAACGGCGTGCTTGACCAAGGCTACTGGTCGGACGGTATGTTAACTCCGCCAACAGACAGCGCAATGTTATACGACATTAAACTTATGAAAGATATGGGTTTCAATATGCTTCGTAAACACATTAAGATAGAACCGCTTAGGTGGTACTATCATTGCGACAAACTTGGAATGATTGTTTGGCAAGATATGGTATCGGGCGGTGGAAAATATAATATGCTTGCAATAGGTATTCTGCCGTTTGTAAATATTAAAATCAAAGATACAAAAAAGAACTACAAACTTCTGGCAAGAGATGATGAAAGCGGCAGAAACGAATATTATAAAGACCTAAAAACAATGATTGAATACCTCAAAAATGTTGTTTCTTTAGGCGTATGGGTGCCATTTAATGAAGGCTGGGGGCAGTTTGAGTCCGTCAAAGCAACGAACTTTGTCAAGGAACTTGACTCAACCCGCGTCATTGACTCGGTTAGCGGTTGGAACGATCAAGGCAAAGATAGCAGCGATCTAAAGAGCCTTCATGTCTACTTCAAGCCGATTAGAATCCCTCGCGAAAAACGCTGTGTAGTGTTGTCAGAGTTCGGCGGTTATTCCATTGCGACAGAAGGACATGTATTTAATCCAAGCAAATTATTCGGCTATCGTATTTACAAAAATCCTGAGAATTTTGCTGCAGCCTATAAAACTTTGTTTGAAAAGCATATAGTGCCGCAAATTGCTAAAGGTCTTTCAGCCACCGTCTACACGCAACTGTCGGATGTTGAGGAAGAAATCAACGGATTTATCACCTATGACAGAAAAGTTGTAAAATTGCCTATCGAGCTAGTTAAGGATGTAAATTCCCAAATTAAGCTTTAGATTTCGTGAAACTATGTTGAAGTTTATTACTTTATTTTGAGATATTTTGAATTACTGTGAATTTCTTCAATAATTTTGTTACAGCAACAAAAACTACTAGTTGGCACTAAATTATTGAATTATTTAATATGACAAGGAGAAAATTGAGTTTGTAAATTTGCACTCATGAATAACTATGGAATACGATTATTTGATTGTTGGAGCAGGGCTTTACGGTGCGGTATTTGCGCACGAGGCAAAACTAAGAGGCTATAAGTGTCTAGTTATTGACAAAAGAAATCACATAGCGGGCAATATTTACACCGAAAATGTGGAAGGAATAAATGTTCACCGTTACGGCGCGCACATTTTCCATACAAGCAATAAAGAAATTTGGGATTATATCAATCAATTTGTGCAATTCAATGATTTTGTCAATAAAGTGATTGCAACCTATAAGGGAGAAAGGTATAATCTGCCCTTTAATCTTAATACCTTTGAACAGTTGTGGGGTGTAAAAACTGGCGATGAGGCAAAAGATATTATTGAAAAGCAAAGACAGGAAGCGGGAATAACAGAACCAAAAAACCTAGAGGAACAGGCACTTTATTTAGTGGGACGCGATGTCTATGAAAAGCTTATTAAAGGTTACACGGAAAAGCAGTGGGGAAGAGATTGCAAAGAGTTGCCTGCCTTTATCATAAAACGGCTTCCGCTTCGCTTTGAGCGCAACAACAACTATTTTAACGACACATATCAAGGTATAGCTATTGGCGGATACACTAAAATGGTTGAAAAAATGCTGGAAGACATTGATGTAAAATTAGGCGTTGACTTCTTTGATTTAAAGAAAAATAATAAAATATCCGCAAAAAACATAGTTTACACGGGTATGATAGATGCGTACTTTGATTTTTGTTTGGGGAAACTTGAATACAGAACCGTAAAATTTGAAAATCAACTTTTAGATGTTGAGGACTATCAAGGA
>DATESK010000183.1:0-11167 GCA_035270865.1 Clostridia bacterium
AGCAAGACGAAGATACGCAAGATATAAAGATATACGCAGTAATAGACGGTGATGAAACCCCGATAATTTTTGAGGAGGACGATGATGGAGAATATTAAATCCGTGGTTGAGGCGATAATTTTCGCGGCAGGCGACGGTATAGCGAAAAGTTACATAATTGAAAAAATTCCCGAACTAACATCATCTAAATTGAACGGCATTCTTGCCGATTTGAAAAAGAAGTACTCGGGAGATTGCGGTATAATGCTTCTTGAATTCAACGGCAATGTACAGTTTTCATCAAACACAATCTATGGTGATCAGGTTGCCGAGATTTTGACACCCTTAAAAGAAAAGGAACTTACAAAAGCACTTTTGGAGGTGCTTGCCACGATTGCATATAAACAGCCTATTACAAAGCTTGAGTTAGATGAAATCCGTGGTGTAAGCAATGAGTATGCTCTTGCTGGACTTGCAAAAGCCAAACTTATTAAGGTGGTAGGACGGCGCGATACGGTGGGCAGACCATTGCTTTACGGCACGACCGATGAATTTTTGAAAAAGTTTGAGCTTGAAACGCTTGAAGACTTGCCCGATATGATTGAGGTAATGGAAAAAGTTCAACTTATTTATCAACCGCCACAGGACAGCAATTTGTTTCACAGCCGTACTTTCTTAGGTGAAGATGAGAATGAGGAAATTGACAACGGAATTCCTCACGATTTATTTGACGCGTTAAAGGTAAGAGAAGCGGAACTAGCCGATGTAGAGTTTGAAAATAATGAGATAGCCGCAGATATAGATAATGACGAGGAAGAAGACGAAGTCCCTGATTTCCTTGCCGATGAAGAATTCAAGGTGTACGAGTAAATGAAAAAAGCGATGTATCTATGAAAAAACATATCGATTCACTGTTAGTTTTACTTTTAGTTATAGTTTTTCTTTTTACATTAGCAGGTTGTGCGAGTAAAGATACTATAACTGAACCGCCCGTATTAACTCTTCAATATGGCGATACAAAAATTGAAGCGCAAAAGTTTGGTTTCTCTTGGAAATATACCGATATTTTTGGTAAAGTTAAAGGAATGGACGCCCTCGCTATACACCCTTTATTTGCAAAAGAAGAACAAATGTCATCATTGAGTTATAACCCAAACTTGTTAAAAATCTTGCTACAATTTCCTGTAGAGCCTGACAGCATTAGCGTTGAGTGTTGGAACGAACAATATTGGCATGGTATTTCAGGGGATACTAATGTCCCATTTGTTGAAGGTGAAGAGATACCTGTAAACTCGTTTTCAATAGAACTAAAAGACGGAGGTAACATATATTTAGTAATTGCAACTTGGGAGAAAGAGAAATATAGTGGAACTGTTTATTACAGTTTCTACGCTGTTCCCGCTGAAGTTTAATTAACTAATCTATCTTGAGTTGCTAATTTATTGATTCTTATAAAATTCGCCAATACATAAAAATAAAGCATATCCACAAACTAGGGATATGCTTTTTTTATTGTTAAAACTTGTTATGATTGCAATCGTGGCTCTTTTACTAATGCCGATAGGACTATCTGTCGCTTTGTATTTTTCGCTTGAACGCAAGTTGCTGCTCCTTAGTGTCAGAATTTTTGGGTTCAATGCTGTGCGCTTAAATTTGCAAATAAGAGAGGAAACGATGGGGGTTAAGTTAAACGGCAAGCCGACTAGATTTATTGACAAAAGAAAATTAAGAAAGATAATCGAGCCTGTAATAAAGGCAATAGATTTGTTGAAAGTTGATTGTGCTTTGCAATTTGGAACGGAAGATGCAAAGTCTACAGCAGTAGCAATAGGAACTATAAAAGGTATGTTTTTACCGCTAAAAACAAAATGTGATGATGCAAATTTGTATGTTTTCACCGATTGGGAAAAAGAAGTCGGAAACTTAGGAGCAAGAATAGATTTAGGTATTACTCCACTTAAAATTCTGTCAAAAATATAAGCCTTGAGTTTGTGAAATTGAAGTTAGATGTCTGTTGGTAGTAAGCAAAAAAAGCAAAATAATGAAGTTTGAAGTGTGTTGGTAGTAAGCAAAAAAATAAGCAAATTTAGGAGAGTATATGGAAAGTATTGGAAGTTTAATGGATTCGACACTTACACAATTAAAAAGTGTTATTGATGTTGACAACATAATAGGAAAACCAATAATCGCTGACGATATGACGACGGTTATTCCTATTTCAAAGGTTAGTTTCGGATTTGTTATGGCGGGTGGTGAATACAACGAAAGTTCCCCCAAAATAAAGATTTCGGAATATCCGTATGCTAATGCCAGCGGAGGCGGAGTAACAATTACTCCTCTTGGATTTTTGGTGTGTGGCAGAGAGAAAAAATTTATTGCTGTAGACGGAAAAAACGAGGGAGAAAGTAAATGGTTAAATTTGACAAAATCAGTACTAGAGGTATTAAAAAAAGACAAAGAGGAGGATTAAAGTTTTGTTTATTCTTTTTATGTATTTTTTGCGTATTCTGCGCTCTATTTTCTAGTGTCGTAGTTTTTTCGGATTTCAATAAACATCACTTAAGAGCGGGGAATGTCGCTTTAGATGGAATTGAGGGCGGTTCGTCGTCGCTTGGCTTAGAAGATAGTTCATCGTTTGACAGAAAAGGAAACGCAAACAAAACAGGCCTTGATGACGATTTTGACGATACCAACGGTTTGGGAGTGCAGAAAGGAAACGGAGCAATAGTGATTGAGCAATCCAGCCGACGCATTCTATATCAAGAAAACAAAGATACAAAACTTTATCCTGCAAGCACAACTAAAGTGCTTACCGCGCTTGTCGTTTTGGAGCATTTACCACTTAGTAAGGAAATCAAAATTCCTAAGACGGCTGTGGGTGTTGAGGGTTCTTCAATCTACTTGCGCGAAGGTGAAAGCCTTACAGTTAGAGAGCTTTTGCTAGGTCTTATGCTTCGTAGCGGTAATGACAGCGCAACTGCGCTTGCGCTCGCCGTATCGCCGAGCATTGAGGAATTTGCGGCTTTAATGAATACTACAGCAAAGCGTGTGGGCGCCAAAAATTCTAATTTCAAAAATCCGCACGGACTTCACAATGACGGACACTACACAACGGCGTACGACCTCGCTCTAATTACCGCCGAGGCATTCAAGAATAAGGATTTTTGCAAAATTGTAGCAACAAAATCAGCTGTACTATCGGGCGTTCAGGAAAAGAGATACATTCAAAACAAGAATAAAATGCTTTGGCAATACGAAGGTGGAAACGGCGTAAAGACAGGCTATACAAAAATGAGCGGTCGCTGTTTGGTTTCATCTGCCGAGCGCGCAGGAATGCAGATTATATCCGTTGTGCTAAATCATGGGGCAATGTGGGATGACAGCAAAAGATATATGGACTATGCGTTCGCATCATATGAAATGGCATCGCCCTATAAAGATTTAAGTGATATTGTAAAGGTCAAAAACGGAAAGGTGGGCGAAACAGTTGTAAGAGCGGAAAATGCGCCACTTTATCCAATCAAAAAGGACGGAAGTGAAAAATTTGAAGTCGAACTTGTATCTCAAGCACTTGATGCGCCGGTGATTAAAGATAAAGAATGCGGTAGTGTGAAAGTTAGCATTTCAAATCACTTGATTTTTGAAGGAAAATTGTATACTATAGAAAATGTTGACAAAAAGAGTATCCGCGATAAATTTATTGATTTCTTCAAACGCAAGAAGTCGCAGTAATGTTTTTGTATAATAAATTGAACGACTTACAGAGGAAATATGTTGAGAATAAATAAATATCTAGCTATGTGCGGTGTCGCGTCAAGAAGAACGGCTGACAAGCTGATTTCGGAAGGCAGAGTTGCCGTCAATGGTAAAGTTATAACAGAATTTGGTTTTCAGGTGCGCGAGGAAAACGACAGTGTTACTGTGGACAAAGTCCGCGTAACGCTCGTTACCGACTACACCTACATAATGTTTAACAAGCCAAAAGGAGTTGTTACCACAGCGTCCGATGATTTGGGCAGAAAAACAGTCTTTGATTTTATTAAATCCGATAAAAGACTTTTCACAATAGGCAGGCTTGACTATGACAGCGAGGGACTTTTGCTTTTGACAAATGACGGCGACTTATCTCAAGCCTTAACACATCCGTCAAACGAGATAGCAAAGCAGTATATTGTGAAAATTGAGGGCGAAATTGTGGAAAGCGACCTTGCTATTTTACGCAAAGGCGTAACCGTTGACGATGTAAAATATAACCGCTCAAAAATAAAACTGCTATCCGTTGAAAGTGGAAACGCAAGGCTTGAAGTAACAATTTATGAGGGCAAGAACCGCGAAATTCGCAAGATGTTCGAGGCGGTTGAGAAAAAAGTTACTTTCTTAAAGCGTGTCGCAATCGAAAATTTAAGATTAGGTGGACTGGGACGCGGAGCGTGGCGGTTTTTAAGAGATGAAGAAGTGGCATATTTGAAATCGCTTGGAAACTAACATCCAATTCTAAATAAAATTGAAAAGCGAAATTACATCTTTAACTTAAACACAAAAATCACGCTAGTAAAAAAACTAAATCATAATATAAGTTTATAAACATTGACAACAAATTCTTGCCAATGTTTATTTTTTTGGGTATACTATTTATATGAATATATTGCTGACAAACGATGACGGAATTAAGGCGGAAGGTTTAGTACAACTTGCTACCGCACTTGAAAAAAAACATAAAGTTTATGTTTCTGCTCCCAATGGTGAATACTCTGGCGCAGGACATTCAATCACCTTTTTTAATGCGCTGACCTATTCCCGCGCGGATTATCCCAAAAGTATTGAGGCTTACAGCGTAAGCGGCACTCCTGTGGATTGTGTTAAATTCGGCTTAGAAATTATTTTTAAGGATGTGAAATTTGACCTTGTCGTTTCGGGCATCAATAATGTTTTGAACATAGGTACTGACGTTTTCTATTCGGGAACGGTGAATGCTGCGATTGAAGCCACAATTTGCGGAAAAAAAGCTATTGCCGTGTCTACTATGTGCAAAGACGATGACTATTCCTATCCTACAAAATTTGTTGCGGACAATTTGGAAAAACTTGCGGAATTTGCCTCCGATAGCGTAACGGTCAATGTCAATATTCCAAGCAGCAAAAAAGAAAAAAATAATGGTGTCGCGGTTGCTGAACTTGGACTCCGCCACTATAACGATGCATACGAATTGATTTCAAAGAGCGGAGAGCAAATACGCTATGTTTTAACCGGTTCACCTATAGTTGAAGTTGACAGCGAAAAAACGCACGATGTCGCCCTATCTGACAAAAATTATATAACTATAACTCCGCTGACGCTTTTTACTACAGATTTTGGAATGCTTGAAAAAATGAAAAACGAGGAATTCAAATTTTGAGAATAGCAATAGTTGGGGGCGGCGCAAGCGGTATGCTCGCTTCAATCATTTTAGCTAAGTTTGGCGCGGAAGTTGTTTTATTTGAAAAAAACGAGAAACTCGGCAAAAAAATTTATATTACGGGCAAAGGCAGATGCAACCTCACAAACCTTTGTTCTCCCGATGAATTTTTGAAAAATGTTGTTTCAAATCCTAAATTTCTATTTTCTGCTATACATAAATTTTCCCCAAATGACTGCTTTGATTATTTTGAGAGCCTTGGACTTCCCCTTGTTATAGAGCGTGGAAACAGGGTTTTTCCTGCTTCACAAAAAGCGTCCGATGTAACAAAAACATTAGAGCGGGAAATGAAACGGTTGGGAGTCAAGGTTAAACTTGACACCGAAGTGAAAGCTATAAGCGAAGCAAAATTCGGCTATGACATTATTACACAAAATGAAAAATTAAATTTTTCTAAAGTTATCATTGCAACTGGCGGACTAAGTTATCCTTCGACTGGTTCAACAGGCGATGGAATGAAGTTTGCTAAAATGCTTGGGCATAAAGTCATCGAACCAAGACAGGCATTAGTTCAAATTTTAACTGATGAGGATGTTAGTTCGCTTGAGGGCTTATCTCTTAAAAATGTAACGCTTACGGCATTCTCTGCAGATAAGATAATCGCAAGTGAGTTCGGCGAAATGCTTTTCACCAAAAGAGGATTGTCGGGGCCTATCGCATTGACGCTTTCAAGTTTGATAAACCGACTTTCATACATTACGCTAAAATTGGATTTGAAACCTGCGCTTGACAATAATACGCTTGATTTGCGATTGCTAAGAGAATTCAAAGAGAGCCAAAATTGCAAACTACAAACTGTTATGCACAAACTTTTGCCATCTCGGCTTGTGGATTTTGTGCTAAATTTCGTAAATCTTGACGGGGACAAAGTAGTCAACGAAATCAGCCGTGAGGAGCGTATGCGCCTGCTTTTAGGTTTGAAAGGTCTTGAATTTAAGTTCAAGAAACTGGGCGGATTTGAAGAAGCCGTCATCACAAGCGGGGGAGTTTCAGTTTTAGACTTAAAGCCGACTATGGAAAGTCGATTCCACACGGGATTATATTTTGTTGGCGAAACGGTGGATGTGGATGCGCTAACTGGCGGTTTTAATCTTCAAATCGCATATTCAACCGCATACGCAGCGGCAGTTGACATCGCAAAAGAAATTTAGTTGCGGGATATTAAAAGTGAACGAATGCAATATAAGTTGCATTATGCTAAAAATCTGCTTATAATACTATTTGTTAATATGTAAAATTGTTATAAAACAAAAGAGGTGTAAATGATAAATGTAGCTATAGACGGCCCGGCAGGCGCGGGTAAGAGTACCATAGCAAAGGCGGTTGCAAAAAGGTTTGGTTATGTATATCTCGATACGGGCGCTATGTACCGCGCTACTGCCTATTTTGCATTAAAAAACGGTGTTGATATCGCGGACGAAAACGCTGTATCGCGAGTGCTGGACAAAATCGAAATGGAAATAAAGTATGATGAAAAAGGCGTGCAGCAAATTTTTGTTTGCGGAGAAAACACTACGCCGTATCTAAGAGAACATCATATGAGTAAGGCGGCATCGGACATTTCGGCGTGGCCTGCAGTTCGGTACAAAATGGCGGATTTGCAACGCACAATCGCAAAATCAAATAATGTCGTGCTTGACGGCAGAGAAATCGGAACCTTCGTTTTGCCGAATGCAAACTATAAATTTTTTATGACTGCATCATCTTATGAGCGCGCTCGCCGTCGCTTTATTGAACTTGAGCAGAAAGGTGAAAAGGTAGATTTAGAAATACTTGAAGCGGATATAATTGAGCGCGACTACAACGATAGCCATAGAAAAGTGGCGCCGTTAAAGCAAGCGGAAGATGCAATTTTTATTGACACTACAAAAATGAGTATTTCTGAAGTCGTGGATTTGGTAGAACGCAAAATCAAAGGAGATAATATGGAAGAAAATAGCACCGCTGTGCAAAATGTTACGCAAGATGAAATTGTTAAGACACCCTTAAAACCAAAAAAAGCGCTGACTTTTAGATTGTATAGATTTTTAAGAATCGTACTAAGACCTATTATTTCTATGCTTTTCCCGACTAAAATTATAAATAAGGAAAATTTTTACAAAATTGAGGGTGGTGTTATCATTTGCAATCACTATTCGATTATGGACACTATTATTCCTGTTATGAAGCTATTCAAAAAAGAACTGCATGTTATGGCAAAAGCGGAAGCGTTTGAGAAAAATATAGGCAGAAAATTTTTGCGTGCTATCGGCGCAATACCTGTTCACCGTGGTGAAAGTGATATAGCCGCCGTGAGAGAAGTTATGAGCGTTTTAAGAGCTAACAAAAAGTTTTTAATTTTTCCCGAAGGCACAAGAAACCGCGAGGGTACAGAGGTAATGTCGGAGTTAAAACAGGGTGCATCCCGCTTTGCAATTAAATCAAAAAAGCCGATTTTGCCAATGATGTACTATAGAATGCACAAACTTTTCCGCAGAAATTATTTGTACTTAGGCGAGCCTATTTACATGGATGAGTTCTTTACCGCAAAAACGCCCGATGACTATAAAAAGGCAATTGATTTAGTTCAAGAAAAAATGAACGAAGTCAGAGTTTTGCTTGATGCGCATGTTGATGGACTCAAATCAAAATAAAGGAATTATTTAGTGCCAAAAATTACAATCGCAAAAAATGCGGGCTTTTGCTCGGGAGTTGAAAGCGCATATTCACTTGCTCTTTCACTTGCAAAAAAAGGCGAAAGGGTGTTTACATTCGGCGAGCTGATACACAACAGCCTCGCCGTTTCATATCTTGAAAAGGCTGGTGTGCGTGTAATCAATTCGGTGGATGAAGCGCAAAAAGGTGATACCGTTATTCTCCGCACTCACGGCACTTCGGAAAAAATTGTTGAACGGCTTAAAGCTAGGGGCGCAGTTGTTGTTGATGCAACTTGCCCGTTTGTTATTAAAATCCATAAAATTGTGAAAGAATATTATGAAAAAGGTTACCGCATACTTATAGCAGGAGAACGCGAACACGCTGAAGTCGAAGGTATAAATTCATTCGCGAACAACGAAGCGGTAATTTTTTCCGATGCACTGCCTCCCATTTTGGACAACGAAAAGTATTGTTTGGTGTTTCAAACCACCTTTTCTTTGCAAAAATACGAGAAAATCATCGAAGAATTAGAAAATATATCAAAAGACGGCCATAAAACAGTTGTGTATTTTAACACGATTTGTTATACTACCAAAGGTAGACAAGAGGAAGTAGCAAGACTTGCTTTAAAGTCAGATGCAGTAGTAGTTGTGGGGAGTCGGGACAGTGCAAACACAACCAGACTTTACGAAATTGCAAAAGACATAAATCCTAATGTGTACTTTTTAGAGAAATTGGACGATATTTCGTTTGATATTAAGCAATTTTTTAGCATCGCAATCGTTAGCGGAGCATCAACTCCAAAATGGTTGCTTGAGGAGGTAGTTAGTAGTATGAGTGAAACTCAAAATGACAACGCCAAGGGAATTCAGTTGGCGGAAAAAGACACGGGGATGAAAAACGAGGCAACATCTCTGGACCAAACAAAAGTAAAAAAATCCGATGACACTTTTTCAATGGAAGATATTATCAATGATAACAGTGCGATGGGTTTCACATCCTATACTCCCGGTAAGAGAGTCAAGGGCAGAGTTATAAGCGCAGATGATACCGGTATCCGTGTTGCTTTAGGCGGAAAAAAAGACGGTTTCATCGCTAAAGAAGATGCGACTCTTGACAACACCTACAATCCTGAAAACTTCAAGACAGATGATGAAATAGAAGCGGTTATTATTTCACAAGACCGTGAAAAAGTTCAACTTTCAAAAAAAGAAATTGATGCAAAAAGACTCGAAAATGAAGAAGCAGAAAGAACACTTTCTCAAGAAATTTTTGAGCTTTCAATGACTGAAGTCGTCAAGGGTGGTCTTCGTGGAAGACTCGGCGGCTACACAGTTTTTGTGCCTGCATCGCATATAAAAATTGGTTATGTCCACGACCTTGAAGAATATAAAAACAAAAAACTTCGTTTAATGGTTATGCCTCCTAAGAAAGAAGAGGGCGAAGAAGAAGGACAACAGGACAGACCTCAAAAGAAATCAAAATATATTTTCGCATCACAAAGAATGGTGCTTGAAAAAGAAAAGAAAGAAAGAGAAGACGCGTTTTGGAACAGCATTCACGTTCACGATATAGTTATTGGAAAAGTTAAACGCTTTACCTCAATCGGCGCATTCGTAAATGTTAAAGGTTATGACTGTTTGTGCCATATTTCGGAAATCAGCTGGAACACAATCAGCGATCCGTCAGATGTGCTAAAACTCAATGAAAGCTACGACTTTGTTGTTTTGAAAATGGACAGAGAAACAGGAAAAATTTCTCTTGGCTACAAACAACTTCAAAAGAAACCTTACGAGCTTGCGGCAGATAAATTCCCAGTCGGTACGATTGTAGACGGAAAAGTTGCACGCATCAAATCATACGGTGCATTTGTTCAAATTGATGACGGCGTTGATGGACTAGTCCATGTGTCGCAAATTGCACACAACTGGATTAAGGATGCAACTGAAGTATTCCAAATCGGTCAAGCTGTTCGCGCAAAGATTATCGGCTTTGATGACAATAGAATCACATTGTCAATAAAAGAACTCTTACCTCCTCCGGAAGAAACAACAGCACCTGCAAGCGAAGAAGTTGAAGAGAGCGAGCAAAAGCCTTCAACTGTTAAGCGTCCATCGAGAGTTAAGAAGTTTGAAGATTCACTTGCGAATGTTGAAACTAGACAACGCGGAGATAGAAGAGCCAAAAGAGAAACAACCTCAAATGAACCCAAAGAATGGATTTCAAATGCAGGTAGCGCAACACTCGGTGATTTATTCAAGGGCTTAGACCTTAAGTTTGAAGACGACATTGCAGAAGAGAAGCCGACTGCACCAAAAGCTGAAGCTGACAAAACTGTCGAAATAGCAGAAGATGCGGCAAAAAAAACTGTAAAGAAAGCAGCTAAGAAAGTTGAAGAAGTAGAAACAGTAGCGGAAGTTGTTGCAGAAAAGAAACCTGCAAAGAAAGCCACAAAGAAAGCTGAGGAAGCCGAAACGGAAAACAAATAGTTTAGTTTCAAAGCAATTAAACAAAAAAGCGAACATTATGTTCGCTTTTTTTACTTTTATAGTTTTCAAATTGAATTATCTTTTGCAATCAAATACATTCACGGATAGATTATCTTTCGCAATAAAATTGCCTTCAAATCATTTTAATTAGCAAATCAAATCACCTTCTACAACATAGATTGCTTTCACAAACTTATGTCGGTATTTAATACCAGCTCTTCAATCGCTTTTCTTGCCAGTTCATCGCAGCGGTTATTTAGTTTATTATCGCTATGACCTTTTACCTTTACAAATTTAATCTTATGTGTACTGTCAAGCTCTAAAAGCTGTTGCCAAAGGTCGATATTTTTTACCTCATTTTTGTCGGTTGTATGCCAGTTCAACCTTTGCCAATTTGCAAGCCATCCCTCATTGAAAGCATTTACGGCATAAGCGCTGTCGCTAAATACAGTTACAATGCAAGGTGCTTTCAACGCTTTAAGACCTTGAATTATTGCCATAAGTTCCATACGATTATTGGTTGTATTATGCTCTGCGCCGCTGATTTCCTTTTGCGCACTTTTGTATAGCAAAACTGCAGCCCAACCTCCGTTGCCGGGGTTGCCCG
>DATESK010000184.1:0-5668 GCA_035270865.1 Clostridia bacterium
CCAGGTAGCAGGGCTATAATCCTCTTCGCTATAATCTTGGGCTAAGTTGTCAAGCTCAGCTTTCTTTGCAACTTTCGCTGCCGCTAAGGCTTGGGCTTCCTCTTCGGCTTCTGTTAATACTGCATCGCAATCAACTTTGACATCAGCAACTACGATTTCTGCAATAGCGGCAATTGTAGTACTGTTGTCAACAGCAGTTTTTGCAGCACTTATGTAGCCCATCAATGTTGTCCAATTAGCAGGACTAAAATCTGCTTCAGTATAATCTAAGACTAGGTTGTCAAGTGCAGCTTTCTTCGCAGACTTCGCAACTACCAAATCTCCCGCGGTGTCGTTCACGGTTATAGCCGCCGTTACCTCGATTTCCTCGCCGTATGACACGGTTATTGTCGCCGTGCCTTTTGCTACTGCAGTTATTAAACACGATAAGCCCGTTGAATTTGGTTCGACCGTGACAACTTCTTCATTGCTCGACAACCAATTTATAGTCTTACCAGTTTCCATTTCCCCGTCAGTAGTCACACTTATTGTAAATGTTTCACCAACTTCAAGAGTAACTGCGTTTTCGTTAAGTGTTAAAGCGCTAAGCAATGTGGCTCCCGGATCGCAAGCAGACAACGCGAATACTAATACGAAAGCTAACGCTAGCAAAATAACAACTTTCCTTTTTTTGTTCATGATGTTTCCTCCTTACTGTGTTTTTCCTCAAATAAACCTAAATGCTATTTTTTCACTTATCACAGTGTTTACTTGGCTATTTACATTATCCTATATATATTGGCTACTTTCATATTACTAAATGTCTATCAATGCTTAATATTTCACTATCATATGATTGTTCGTGTGCCTTCATTATCTCGAGCTATCTTAGATCTCTTCAATTTTATATTCTCGCCAACAATACCTTGCTTGCCGCCCGCCTTTATGTCTTCAGCGTTTTCGGGATGAACAAGCAACCATTTATTGACCGCCCGCTTTGCTCCTTTAATGCCGCCTGCAAGTTGCAAATTTGTGCCTAGTGGTAAAATTATAGCTACCTTAAAATACTCTCCAACAGGTAGAGGCGCATAATGTAGCGTCATAGGTTTAAGCTCCAGCGCTTCGCCCTTTTTTATATATAAACCAATCGCCTTTGCGCTGTCGTATGTATCATTCTCAACATCGCCATAATTGCCCAAGAGTAAGACCGCATCCGTGCAAGCTACGACTACTTCGCTAGTTTTGTGCCATTCCATTCCGTTCATAAAAGGATTTCCGCCAAAGCACCAACCTGCTTGAACGGGCAACTCCCCGAAAACTGTACTTTCTACATCGTTGACTATTGCGGTTTTTTGACTCTCAATATCGTTTGGAATATAATCATTTGCATAATTCGGTTTAAGTTTAGCCGACATAGCAATAATTTCGCTATAATCGCCTTCAACCTTTTCATACAGCGCACTTTTTTCTGCTGTCGTCAAAATTTTAAGCTCAGGGTTCAATAATCTCAATTCTTTTATCATATTAAAAATCTCCATTGTATGTTACTAGTTTCGCCGATATGTATAGTTTCAAGGAATGACGTGTTCGGCTGTTGTCTTATTTATTCCTCAAATAATTTTTTTAGCAAAATACTTTTTGCCTCAGCAAAGGCTTTTATTCTTGCGTCATTGGTGATTAAACTCACCGCGCTATGTATATTGAATCCTCTTTTTTCAAGACTGTTCAAAAAAGCCGAATAAATGTTTTGATTAAAAAACATACCGCCCGTTACAAGCACATTGGCAGGATTCATAACCAAACAGGTATTTCCCACCGCGACAGCCATTCTATCTGCAATAAAATCCAAAAGTCGCCTTGCCTCATTGTCCGTTTGATACATCAAATAAATTTCGTTCACACTCACATTTTGTCCGCTTATTTCTTGCCATTTCCTAGAGATGTTCTTCTCTGATACTATGGTTTCAAGGCAACCGTGTTTTCCGCATGTACATAGCTGTCCGTCAGGTTCCACAATTATGTGTCCGAGTTTTCCTGCCATATTATTCTCACCCGACATTAATCTGCCGTCTGCAACCAAGGCGCAACCTATGCTTGGCGAGTGTTTTATATAAAGAAAATCAAGGTTGTTTTCTGATATCAGCGAGTGCGCTTGAGCGCGGACATTGTTAATTATTTCAATTTCTTTGTCGTTCCCAAAAACATCTTTGAACGCACCAATCAAATTAAAATCTTTGGGCAAAATTTCATAGCTATTTATGCTTACGCCGTTTTCTTCATCAACTTTTCCGATAATTCCAATGCAAATATACTTTAGATTTTTCCCAAACTTTGAACTCATCTCCACCGTTTTTTCTTTAAGTTTGTCAATGTTTCCGCCCGATATCAGTTGTGAAGTAGGATAAATTTCTTCAACCTTTACCTCTTTTACAGAGCAAACTGAAATGTGCGTGTTACCGCTTTCTATATTGATACCGAGAGCCAAAAACTTATCCCAGTTGGCACTAAGCAAAATCTCTTTTCTACCCGTGCTATTCCGCTGCACGCTACCAGACTCCACCACAACTTCCTCTGCCATCAAATTTTGAACAAGTTGTGTTATAGATGCTGTGGTCAAACCGCATTTTTCAGCCAGTTGCAACCGCGACAATTCGCCGTGATTGTAAAGTTGCCACAGCAAATTTGCATTATTGCTTTTTCTTAAAGTTTTGGGGTTGTATACTTTGTTTGCCATTGTTTCCTTATAGCTTTGTTGTTAATTAAAACATTTAATTAAGTATAAGAAAAGGTTAGCACGCACGCTTAAATTTGTCAATATGGTTGTTATAAATTCTTAATGAAAAAAGCACGGAATGTGCTTTTTAAGATGCAAATAGTATTACATTTTGTGATTTAGTGCTTTATGTTTAGTTAATAAGTCACTTTTTTACTTACTTTATGTTCAGTTAATCAATCTTATTGCCGTTTGGTTTATTTAATCACCAAATATAACCTTAGCGCGTCTTCAAGTTTTGCGATTTCAGCTTGACATATTTTGTGAGAGATTAGATTTTTTTTAAGTCCTAACCAAATTGCGCGAATCATAAGCGAATCGCGGTTATCAATAGCGGCGGCAAAGCCTTCCATCATAACCAACATATCGGCTCTCTCGCTATCGGTAATACTTGCGACTTTGATTTTTTCCAAAATGGTGATAATAAGGTATTCCGTTTGATTTTGGATTCCGTCATTTGCAAACTCCACCTCTTGCTTTATCGCTGAGGGTGCAAATTCATCGCTGTCGCCGTTTTCAATCAAGGACAGCATCGCTTCTTTGAAGGGACGCAATATTTTGATGCAGAATTGAATATAGGAATCCACCGCGCTGTCATCGGGAAAGCATTTTATTATAAAATCGTAAAAATCGCGCTTGCCTTGGTCAAAATCCAACAAAAGGCATATTACGATAGCCACCTTGTCCTTAGTCCCCATTGGCATACGGAAAGATGCGGATTTTCCTACCTCAACATAACAACGGGACATTGTTTCCTCGTAATCGAAATCGTCCTTTGCAATATCCACCGCAGCGCGGAACTCATCATAATATGCAATGCACTTGAGCAGCGACTTGATTTTTTTCGCCGACATAACAACGGGCGATGCCGCCATATCCTCAAGTATCGCTACGAAAGCGTTCATTCCCTCCGTGTATTCCATAGTACCTCGCTAAATTTTCTACAATAGATATATTGTAACAAAATGCACAACAAATTGCAACAAAGAATTAAGTTGCAAATAACTTGTTAAATCACCGCTAATGTAGTAAACTATCCGTATGCAAAAAAGTAAAATTCGAGTTTTATCGCTTGTTTTAGTTCTCGCCTTAATCATAGCAACACTAACAGGTTGCCATTCTTTTGCAGGCTACGGCAGCGAGCAGTTTGACAGTTATTGCGACCAGCTTGTTTATTATATGTTGAACGGCGATGCTCTTTCTGTAAACTTTTTGCTTTCCGAACCCTCAACTTTCGGGCTTGAGAACAGTACGGCCACGCTTTATGTGCCTACTCTTGTTGAGAGTGACTATTACAACAGTTATTCTGCGTACGGCGATTTGAGCAACGATTTAACGCAATTCAACTATTCCGCACTTTCCGACCAACAAAAAACAACTTGGCAGATGTTGACAAACGCTTTTTCAGAAACCACAAAGAAGAAAGATTTTTTCTACTTGCAAAGCGGTTATCTAGGTTCGGTTTCAGGCACAAATTGCAATTTGCCCGTTGAACTTGCGGAATATAAATTCGCAAAAGTTTTAGATGTTCAAAACTATCTTTCCTTGCTTGATCAAAGCGAAAACGCTTTCAAATCTTACTGCGACTATGAAAAAATCCGCATTGACAACGGCTACGGCAGAGCGGGCAACATATATCAAGGGATTGTCGACCAATGCAACGGCTTTGCACCTACGGGCAAGGATAACGAAAACTTTTTGGTCGCAAACTTTAACACTAAAATCGACAACTGCTCGTTTTTGACCGATACCGAAAAAGCAGATTTCAAAGCTCAAAATCTCAACCTTTTAACCACAAAACTTTTGCCTGCTTACCGCGCTACGGCTCAAACGGTTGCAACATATGTCGGTAACCCTTCAAACAACAGTTTAGGACTTGCAAAATATGAGGGCGGCGCGGATTACTATCAAGTCATTTTCAACAGCAAAACATCAACATCGGACACAATTTCACAAGCTTATAATAATTTAATAGGATTTTATAACAAGATCTCAACCGCTCGTGAAGCATTGAAACTCTCATATAACGGCAAATACGGCGAAGAAAATTTAGATGCAGATAAAATGTCTTTTTACACCAATCAAAACACCGAACCTGCCACCCTTAAAGGTCTTATATCAAATTTGGAAAATTCTATAAAGGATGATTTCCCACTCCTTCCCGACACTATTCCTGAGGCGACTTTCAATTATGTTGACGAATCGCTCGGGGATTTCTATTCCCCCGCCGCCTATTTTCTGTCATCGGCAGACAGCCTTTCTTCACCTGAAATTATTTATATAAACAAATACTCTGACAGCGAGTACAACACATTTGAATTGCTATCCCACGAGGGTTATCCCGGACATTTACTTCAAAATGCTTATTTCAAAAGCACGGGCGCTCATCCTGTCCGCCGTTTGTTTGGTTTCACGGGCTATTCCGAAGGGTGGGGAAACTATGCTCAGTTTTATACCGCCAAATATTTTTCCGATAACGAAAGAATGTCACTTGCCTATCAAATTTATCTTCAAGACAAAATTATTTCAGGGATAACCGTGTCGCTCATAGATATACTTGTAAATGGTTTAGCCAAAGATGTTACAGATGTTAAAAACTTTATGTATGGGCAGGAACATATTCCCACGGAAGAGGAACAGAACAGCGTGCAAGGTTTAGTGGATTTCGTTGTAGAAAATCCCGCAAACTACCCTGCATACTACTATGGTTACTATAAATTATGCTCACTAAAAGACGAATATCAAAGAATTTGGAGTTCGAGTTATTCCGACCTTCAATTCCACAAAGCGATTTTGTCTGCAGGCCCTATGACATTTGAACAACTCAAAGACATCTTATTTAAGTGAGAAAATTTATAGAATAAGCAGATATAAAAAAAATTACACTTATAGATAATAAATTTTGGAGGTATATAC
>DATESK010000185.1:0-4427 GCA_035270865.1 Clostridia bacterium
AAAAAATAGTGATTGAAAAAGTAACAGCCTTTACAAAAGGCTAGGGGAGTATTATGAAAGAAATAAGCGGTGGAGTTTGCGCTCCGAAAGGTTTTAAGGCAAGCGGAATTCATTGCGGAATCCGCAAAAACAAAATGAAAAGAGATTTAGCCCTTATCGTGAGCGATAATCCTTGCAGCGCGGCAAGCGTTTACACAACGAACCTAGTTCAAGGTGCGCCCATTAAGGTTACAAAGAAAAATTTGAGTGACGGTAAAGCGCAGGCGATAATTTGTAATTCAGGCAACGCAAATACTTGTAACGCAAACGGTGAGGAAATTGCAGAACAAATGTGCGCCCTTGTGGAAAAACATACCGCTATCACAAAAAATGACATTATTATTGCATCAACTGGAGTTATAGGTCAACCGTTGGATATAGCGCCTATCGAAAAAGGTATGTCGGCGTTGGTTTTAGCGCTCGGCAACAACAGCGCGGATGCAAATGAAGCTATAATGACAACCGACACAATACACAAGGAAATCGCTATCGAATTTGAAATCGGCGGGGCAGTCTGCAAAATCGGCGGAATCGCAAAAGGTTCGGGAATGATTCATCCTAATATGGCAACAATGCTCGTTTTTTTGACAACCGATGTTGCGATAACTCCAAAACTTTTACAACAAGCATTAAATGATGATATAAAAACCACATTCAATATGGTGAGTGTGGACGGTGATACATCAACTAACGATATGCTTTCAATCCTTGCTAACGGCAACGCAAGAAATCCCGAAATCATAGTGCGTGGTGAAAGTTTCAGCGAGTTTACAAAGGCATTAAATTATGTTACCACAACTTTGTGCAAGATGATTGCAAAAGACGGTGAGGGTGCAACAAAACTCATTGAATGTAATGTGAACGGGGCAAATGATGAGGGTAGCGCGCAAGCTGTTGCAAAAAGCGTAATATGCAGCAGTTTGGTCAAAGCTGCAATGTTTGGCGAAGATGCAAACTGGGGGCGCATACTGTGCGCAATTGGATACAGCAAGTCGAATGTTGATATAAACAAAATAGATGTTGAGTTTGAGTCAAAAGAAGGAAGCATAAAAGTATGTCAAAACGGTGCAGGCGTGCTGTTTTGTGAAGATACTGCAAAAAAGATACTAACTTGCGATGAAATCAAGATACTTGTCAATTTGAACAGCGGTGATATGACTGCAACAGCGTGGGGATGCGATTTGACCTATGATTATGTGCGTATAAACGGGGATTACAGAACATAGGAAAATAGCAAAATGCGTGTTGCAAAAAACGGCAAAATTCGACAAAACCACCGCGAAAAACATAGGAAAACGCACTTTTGCAAGGTAAAACTTATAGACAATTTGCTACGATAAGTTATCAATTTGTATAAAGAGAAGTTGTTAGAGAGTACAAAGAAAGAAACAGAGAGGAACTAAAATTGCAGGATAATAAAATGAAAATAACTAATGCGGTAAAGGCTGATGTTTTAATGCAGGCTTTGCCCTATATTCAAAAATATAATAACCAAATCATTGTTATCAAATACGGTGGCAACGCAATGATAAATGAAGAACTCAAAAAAATGGTTATGCTTGACCTTGTTTTGCTTGCTCAAATTGGCATTAAGGTTGTGCTAGTGCACGGCGGTGGCCCTGAAATCAACGAAACACTTGCCAAAATGAAGATTGAAACTAAGTTTATAAACGGATTGCGCCAAACGGATGCCGAGGCTATGGATGTCGTTCAAATGGTGCTTGCAGGCAAAATCAATAAGTCCCTTGTCAATCTTATTGAAAACAGCGGTGGCAAAGCTATCGGTCTTTGCGGAATTGACGGGCATATGATTGAAGCGAAAAAAATTAGCGATGAGTTAGGCTTTGTGGGCGATATTATTTCCGTTGACACAAAACCCGTTTTAGATATGCTCGAAAAAGGTTACATACCCGTAATTTCAACCATTGGCTATGATGCGGAAGGTAATGTTTATAACATAAACGCAGACACGGTTGCATCAAGAATTGCGGGCGAACTTAAAGCATGCAGTTTAATTTCTATGACGGACACGGCTGGTATTTTACGCGACCAAAAGAACACCGAAACCTTAATTTCCACAATAAATGTTAGTGAAGCTCCTCATCTTATCAAAGAGGGTGTAATTTCGGGCGGAATGATTCCCAAAGTCGGTTGCTGTATTGAAGCAATCCGCCGTGGCGTTAAACGCGTTTTTATTATTGACGGACGCGTTCCGCACTCGATTTTGATTGAAGTACTAAGTGATGAAGGTATAGGAACGATGTTTATTTAGATTATCATTGACAAACAACGGCAGAAAGATATCAAATTAAATTGTTGATATAAAAAATCAAAACATAAAAAGCAGAAATATGTACAAGTTGATAACGGTAGTACGGCAGTTTACAAAAGTACACGAGTTAAAACTCTAAGCAGTTATCACATAACGAGAAATCAAATATATTAGGAATTATTATGGATGCAAAAACACTTAAAGAAAAAGACAAACAATACATAGCAAATACCTATGCGCGTTTTGACCTTGCAATTTCCAGCGGAAAAGGAAGTATAATTCACGCCGAAGACAAAGATTACATTGATTTCGGAGCGGGCATTGCGGTATCAAGTTTTGGAATAAGCGATGAAACTTGGCTGAAGGCAATAACGGAACAGGCGGGAAAACTTTCGCACTCAAGCAATCTTTATTACACCGAGCCGTCAGTTAAACTTGCAGAACTGATTTGCGAAAAGACGCAAATGAAAAAAGTATTTTTTTCAAACTCAGGCGCGGAAGCAAACGAATGTGCGATAAAAACCGCGCGGAAGTATTCGTTTGATAAATACGGTCACGGCAGATATGAAATTATAACCTTAAAAAATTCTTTTCATGGCAGAACTATGGCGACATTATCCGCAACGGGACAGGATAGCTTTCACAATATTTTTAATCCGTTTTTGGAGGGCTTCAAGTATGCGCCAGCAAACGACATTGACGCACTAAAAAAACTTGTAAGCCCAAAGACTTGCGCCGTTATGCTTGAAATAATTCAAGGCGAGGGCGGACTTAATTTGCTTGATAAGGCCTATATTCAATTTGTCGCAAAGCTGTGTGCAGAAAAAGATTTACTGCTTATCATTGATGAGGTGCAGACGGGAAACGGCAGAACGGGAATGCTTTACGCATACATGAACTTTGCATTAAAGCCCGACATTGTTACCACGGCAAAAGGTTTGGGGGGCGGACTGCCTTTGGGCGCAACAATCCTAAACGATAAAGTTGCCGACACGCTTTGCGCTAATTCGCACGGTTCAACTTTTGGCGCAAACCCGATATGTTGCGCGGGAGCGTACAGCATTTTGTCAAGATTAGACAGCAAATTTTTGTCTGATGTCAAGAAAAAAGGCGACTACTTGAAAACAGAGCTTGAAAAACTTGAGGGCGTCAAGATGATTTCGGGCTTAGGCTTGATGTTGGGACTTACCGTAGTTGGCGACGCTAAGGAAATTGCTAAAGAATGTTTAAGCCACGGACTGTTGGTTTTGACCGCAAAGGATAAAATCCGATTAGTTCCCGCATTGAACATTTCATACAAAGATTTAGATAGCGGAATAAAAATATTAAGTGAGGTTCTAAAATGAAACATTTGCTCAAATTATCGGACTTATCCAAAAATGAAATTCTTGACATATTGAATTTTGCCGACCAGTTAAAATACGAAAATAAAAACGGTATAAAGCACCATTTGTTAAAAGGGAAAACTTTAGGTATGATTTTCACAAAGGCTTCAACGCGTACAAGGGTGTCTTTTGAAGTGGGAATGTATCAACTTGGCGGTAATGCTCTGTTTTTAAGCGGAAACGACTTGCAACTAAACAGAGGCGAACCGATTTGCGATACTGCGAGAGTTTTAAGTCGTTATCTTGACGGCATAATGATTAGAACTTTCAAGCAAAGCGATGTGGAAGAACTTGCAAAATTCGGTTCAATTCCTATTATCAATGGTTTGACGGACTACTGCCACCCTTGCCAAGTCCTTGCGGATTTGATGACAATACGCGAATTTAAGGGCACATTCAAAAACCTTAAGTTGTGTTTTATTGGGGACGGAAACAATATGGCAAATTCGCTCATTGTTGGCTGTATCAAACTTGGTATCAAAGTTTCTATCGCGTGTCCGAACGGCTATGAACCAGATGAAAAGATTGTGAAGTGGGGAGTAGAGCAAGGATTGCTTGAAATAACTTCCGATTTAGCAAAAGCTGCGGCAAGTGCCGATGTGATTTACACCGATGTTTGGGCGAGTATGGGGCAGGAAAAGGAAGCCGAAGACAGAAAAAAAGCGTTTTATAACTTTCAAGTGAATGATAAAGTTATGTCGGTTGCAAAAAAAGACGCCATAGTCTTGCAT
>DATESK010000186.1:0-3335 GCA_035270865.1 Clostridia bacterium
GATTTTGTTTGATACTCTCTCACTTCAAATATCGCAACGCCAAAAATATGTACCATAAAACTACCCATTTTGAATTTCGTATGAATAAAGTTTGTCGCCACTCGCAAACTATTTATGTGCTAAATCTATTTATACGCTGTATCATTATATATTTTTTTCTGCTTATTGCAATGCGACTTATGGGCAAGCGCCAGCTTGGCGAGTTGCAACCTTTTGAATTAGCAATAACGCTTGTCGCGGCAGAGCTTGCCTGTATCCCTATGACAGACTACACAATACCAATTATTTACGGAATAATCCCCGTCTTCACCCTCTTTTTAGTGCATATTTTGATAACAAAATTTGCCGTTAGAAGTATTCGCTTCCGCAAAGTATTGAACGGCTCGCCTATAGTTGTGATAGACAAGGGCAATATCCTAAGCAAAGAGTTAAAGCGTTTAGATATGAACGCTAACGATTTACTTGAAGCTCTGCGTGGCAACGGCTATTTTACGCCTGCGGAAATCGAATGCGCTATCGTGGAAACCAACGGCACGCTAACCGTAATGCCTAAGTTTGCAAACAAACCCGTATCCAATGCCGATATGAAAATCGTGGGGGGAAAATCCGAACTCCCCGTTACTCTCATTGTGGAAGGCCGATGGTTAGAATGCAATATGTTGATTGCTGAAGCCTATGTAACCAAAGAGCAGATATTCAAAATTTTAGATAACTTAGGCTTGGAGCAAGGTGATGTATATTTGCTAACGCTGTCTGGGGAAAGCGTATTTATTCAACCGTTGTGCGGAGATGCGATAAATCGTACAGTAGCCGAATTATCACAAGATTTTTACAACAAAGTCGCTGACGGAGCGCAAAAGGAAAAGGCACTAAGCGGAGGGGAAAGTGAGTAAAGTCATCATCGCTATCGTGATACTGTCAATTATTTTGACCGCTGGAATACTAGAATGTATTTTCGTTGAAAATACCTTTAGCGAACTTAATGTCCGTTTAGAGGAAATTAAAAAAAGTTTACAGGAAAACAATGTGGCTGTTGCGCTTGAGCGCACCGATAGCACAATAGAATGGTGGGAAAAGAAACGGCATAAAATGGAAATAATAACCTTTTCTCCCGATTTACGGTTGCTGTCCGTGTCATTTGGAGAAACAAAAGGCAGTTTGGAAAGTGATGATATAAAAAACGCTATGTCAAAAATAGAGAGTATTTTCTGTATATCTAACAATCTTCGGGAAAATTTGAATTTTAATTTGCAAGATATAATTTAATTATTATGTAAAAGCGGAATATCGTATTTCAACATTTGCGCGATGTCAATCACATCCCCCGCGCCAAGCACTAAAATACAATCGTAATCTTCGGCGGTTTTCATAATAAAGCGCGCCCCGTCTTCTAAGCCGTCTAAAAGATTGTAGCGTGATGTTACGGCATTCTTATCGTGTCCCTGCAAAAGATTTACAAATAAAGCTTCTGCACTCATTCCGTCACTTTCCACTTCTCTTGCAGCATAGGTCGGCAAAATTGCAAGTAAGTCCGCACTTGAAAAACAATTCAAAAACGCAGGCAACAAACTTAGAGTTCGGGAGTATGTATGCGGTTGAAAAACTACGGCAAGTTTTCGGTACTGTCGCCTCGCAACAGAAATTGAAGCGCGTATTTCACTTGGATGATGCGCGTAATCAAAGATTATCTCCGCCCCCTTAATATTCCCCATTACTTCAAATCTCCTTTTTACGCCCTTAAAATTTTCAAGAGCGGTTTTTATATCTTCAATCTCGATGCCGCATTTCCGCGCTACTGCAAAAGCCGCAAGAGCGTTGGATACATTATGTTCGCCCAAAAGTTGCAAATTTATTTCACAGAGTATTTGGTTGTTTTCATACACTTCGAATGAATTTACCGCAAAATTCTCACTTCCCCGCCTTACCGCTGAATATGTGCATTTTTCCATTATAGAGTTCTCATTTGAGAATGTGATGATATGCTCATTTTTGCATATATCCTCAAAGCCCGATTTAATTACTACACAACCTCCGTCCTTAACATTTTCGGTAAACTTTTCAAATGCGTAAAAAAGCTCCATTTCGTTATGGAAACAATCGGGGTGGTCGCTTTCAATATTAAGCACAACTGCAATATCGGGATAGAGGGAAAGAAAACTGCGGCGAAATTCGCACGCTTCAGTTATAAAATATTCATCACCGCAAGTAACAAGATTGGAAAAACCTAAGACATCGCCACCGATGTGCGAGGTAAATAATTTTTTTGCTTGATAAAAAATCGCAGTCAACATTCCTGTTGTAGTCGTTTTACCGTGCGTACCTGAAACCGCAATAACTGTTTTGAAGCCATTTGCCACAGTCCCTAAAAATTCGTGTCGCTCATAAGTCGGTATGCCAACGCTTCGCGCAAAACATAACTCCAAATCGGCGGGACTTATGGCGGAAGTAAAAACGACAAAATCCGCATTTATTTGGTTAGGTCGCGAACCAACCCAAATTTTCGCGCCCTTTGCTCTCAATTCGTCAAGCCTTTCGCTGTCCACCGCGTCCGAGCCCGACACTTTTGCACCGTAGTGCATCATAAGTTTTGCAAGCGCGCTTAAACTGATGCCGCCGATTCCTATAAAATGAATTTTTTTATTAGAGAAAGAGTTAATCACAGCCTATAATATGTAAAAAAGCCGCTATCTGTTAGCATTTTTGAAAAAAATTTAATTTGGGTATTGAAATCATTACTATTTTATTATATGATGAAATTAGCAAACATTTTAAGGACGGTGGAACTTATGCTAAATATTACCGATGTTCGGGTACGACTAGTAAAAAAAGAAGATGCAAAACTCAGGGCTGTTGCTTCAATTATTATTGACGATTGCTTTGTCATTCACGACATCAAAGTCATCGAGGGTACAGACGGAAACTTTATTGCAATGCCATCCCGCAAAACTCCAGACGGTGAATTCAAGGATATTGCACATCCTATCAACACCAACACGAGAGAAGCTATACGCGAGAAAATCTTTGAAGCCTTTGATAAGGCTCTAAAGGAAGAAACAGTCTAGTTTTTATCACTAAAACTAAATAAATTTTCACTGCTACTTTGATATTTTTTATGAAAGTTATAATGCTTTTTGCAAAAATTGCAATTTAGATTAAGCCGATGCAATGCGCCGGCTTTTTATTTATCAAATATCAAATGATATATTGAACCAACAATAAAGGCGGCAACTAAAGCGAAAACAGAACAGCTAAATTCGACAAAATTTGCAAATAAAAAGGGCTGAAACAATAATAAGAGAGAATTCCCTACTATATCTTTGTAACAGTCCTTTCTT
>DATESK010000187.1:0-2860 GCA_035270865.1 Clostridia bacterium
TGCCTGCTCTTCCATTTTAAGAGTAAGTTCAAAGCCCGAGATTTCGGAGAAGCCGGGATAGTTTTCAATCCCTGAAGTCAAAGCGGCTTGTCCGCCTATGCCTTGCTTTTCTATTAGCGCAACGGAAAGCCCTCCGCGAGCGGCGTATATTCCTGCAGTAAGGCCAGCGGGTCCTCCGCCAATAATTGTAATGTCGTATTTCATTTTTGCTCCTAGCATAAAGTATTTGTTAGATTTCGCACTTTCAATATTATATTTCCGTTTTAATTATATCTTAGCTATGTTTCAATATGTGTAGTTGTAGTATTCCGGAATTTCTCCGTTTAGAGTATCTTATTTAATTCACGCCTAATCTTAGCTAAAGTATTGTCGACTTTTTTTGTTGTTATGCCCACGCTTTTTGCTATGACTTCATAGGATGCCCCTGTCAAAAACGATCGCAATACTTGAAGTTCCTGTTCGTTAAAAGCAGAAGTTATCGTTGCGTAAAATGCCTTTGATTTTTCGTCTTGAATAAGCCTTTGTTCGGGGTTAGGCTCGTCACTTTTAAGTAATTCAATATATTCGCCGCTTCCGTTATCGTCTTCATAGACAGATGAATAAAGCGAAATATAGTCGTTTAGAAATTTATGTTTCTTGCGGTTAGCGGATTTTATAGCATCTTGAATTTGTCCGCGGATACAGATAAAAGCATAGGTCTTAAATGATGCGGCTCGCTCGCTTGAGTAATTCCCGATAGCTTTATAGAGTCCTATCATTCCTTCTTGAATTAAATCCTCGCTGTCTGCTCCCACAAGGAAAAAAGGTCGCGAAAAAGCTTTAACTTTATCCTTGAAGCGGTAAAGTAGCGTACTTATTGCGTTATCATCGCCCTTTTGTGAGAGAAGCGCAAGCTCCTCATTTGTTAGAATTTCATAATTCATTACGCTCTTTCGTACCTAAATTGTTATTTCTTTTTTGTCCGTTGTCGCGCGCATTCGTAAAGCACAACGCCAGTTGCGACAGAAGCATTTAAGGATGCGACTTTGCCAAATTGTGGGATAGTTACCGTGCTGTCGCAAAGCTCTTTGGTAAGTCTTTTTATGCCTTCGCCCTCATTGCCGATAACGATAGCGGCATCGCCGTCAAGTTTTGCGGAAAACAAGCTTTCACCGTCAAAATCTGTCGCATAAACCCATACATTTTGCTCTTTAAGTTGCCTAATGGTGTCGTTAATATTTGTAACTTTTGCGACTAAAAGATGTTCTGCCGCGCCAGCCGAAATTTTCAAAACCGTGCTGTTCACACCGCAAGCGCGGTGGCGGGGGATTACTATACCGTGCGCGCCGAAACATTCCGCGGAACGCATAATCGCGCCTAAATTGTGCGGATCGGTTATGCCGTCCAAAAGTACGATAAGAAGATTTTCGTTGCGCTCTTTTGCTCTTTCCAAAATATCGGAAACATCGCAATAATTGAATTCCGTTGTGATTGCGATAATGCCTTGATGACGGCCGCCCTCTGCCGTCTTGTCCAAAAACGCCTTATCCACAAAAGATACGAAAACGCCCAAATCTTTTGCGTTGGATATAAGCGCGTTTAATGACGCGTCATAATTGCCTTTTTCTACCAATAGTTTCTCTATTGTTGTTTCGGAATTTAATGCTTCGCGGACGGGATTTTTCCCAAAGACGACCATATCTACCTCTTTTTTATTCACTATAATGATTTTGAAACTATAATTTCGCTACTTCTAAAAGTTCTACAATTCTGTCCGTTTGCCCTGTTAGGTAAAGATAGCCGATTACGGCTTCAAAACCGCTTGCCCTGCGGTACTCCGACATTTCGGCATGCTTTGCGCTTGTGTGAATACGCGCATTTCTTGCACGGCGAAAAATATCGCTTTCTATTTCATTGAGTTTAGGAAGTAGGTGTTCGGCAACCATAGCTTGACTTGTAGCGCAAACTTCCTTTGTAACTTCCTTGTGGAGTTCTCCCGTCTGCTTGTCTGAGCCGATTGTAACTTGTGAGCGAACAAACAAAGAATGAACGCTGTCGCCGATAAAAGCTAATGACATAGGAGGGAGCGCGACCGCTTCCTTATGGCTTATCGGGGATTTAAGTTCGGGGATAAACAGTATCAAATCTTCTTTCACGCGCATATTTTAGCATAAAACTGGAATATTGACAAGAACATAACTCTATGTTAGTATAATTATGTATAAAATTGAAATAAATAAAAGACTTAAACAAAGATAATTACTTGACCGAAACAAAGATATTGTTTGACTGCAACAAAGATATTTGTCTGACTGCAACAAAGGTATTTGTTTGACGATCTGTTTTGAAAAAAGTTGCAATATTTGGGAAATCGCAAGCGAGAGGCGTTATGAGAAAAAAAATTAACAGTTCGCTAATTTTGGCGACATTATTACTAATAATATTAGTTTTTAGCTTGACGGGTTGCGGACTTTGGTCCACTCCACTTAAGAGTATTTCCTTTGGAGATTTAACGGAGCTTACTATCGGCGTGGGCGAGGAGTATCAGTTAGTCCCGACAGTTACGCCCTCAACCGCAGGCTCATCAGTTAAATTTTCCTCAAGCAACAAAGCGGTCGCAACGGTTAGTGAAAGCGGTTTATTAAAGGGAATAAGCGGCGGTCAAACAGTTGTTAGGGCAGAAAATGTTTTGGGCACAATAGGCAGCGAAATTACTGTTAAAGTTGTGTATGAAACAATACCCGAGGGCGGATTAGTTTTAACCGCAGAAAATGCGCAACAATATTTTGGGAGTGAAATAGAAAGCGTAAACTTTTCATTAAGTTGGGGAAGCGTGCATGTTCCTGAAAATGCAACGATAGAATGGTTTAGAAAAGAAAAG
>DATESK010000188.1:0-2929 GCA_035270865.1 Clostridia bacterium
ACATTTAACGGCGAAGTAGTAAAACAGCTGAAGTATATATATGTCGGCGGCGATAACATAAGCGAAAATTTACGCCTTAAGTTCAATGAAAAATTAAAGAAAGAAGGCTCAACCTGCGTAATTCAACAAGGCTACGGACTAACAGAAATGGGCAGCGTTTGCGTGCTTAATTACGATGTAATTAAGCCCGATTCGATTGGGCAACCCCTTCTCAATTTGGAAGCTAAAATTGTTAATGATGACTTGAAAGAATTGGAAAGAGGAGAGGTTGGCGAACTTGTATTTAAGACTGTTCAAGTTATGGACGGATATCTTGGTGACGAGGAAACAACGAAAGCTTCCTTTGCCGAGATTGAAGGTGAAAAGTGGCTAAAAACCGGTGATTATATGTCTATGGATAGCGACGGATTTTTATTTTTTAAGGGAAGGAAGAAACGGCTTATTAAGATTTCTGGTATGAATGTATTTCCGCTTGAGATTGAAGAAGTTGCAAGGCGGCTTGAGGAGATTGCGCTGTGTGTCGCTACGCAAAAAAATGTTGACGGAAAACCGTATATTTGCCTTTTTGTCCAACTTAAGGAAGGTCTTATTCTAAGTGAAAAGCTAAAAGATAAATTCACGGAATATTTAGAAAAAAATCTTTCGCATTGGAGCGTACCGAAATACTATGAACAACTTGAACAAATGCCGTACACAAACTTTGGGAAAGTAGATTTCACAGCTGTTGCGAAAATATGTAGCGGCGAAAATAAATAAGATACGCTCGCAAGTAAATAGGGGAGTTATTTGCGGTTAAAATTAGATAGAAAAATATGTAACGAACACTAAAGATGATTAGAGCTTCATAAAGGAGAAATAAATGAGCTTTGAAAAGGTCAAAAAGCAGGTTACAGGTCTATATCCCCAAATAGATGTTTCGCTACAGCGTGGATGTATCGTTCTAAACGGCGAGTTGGATAATTGGGATGATATCTACAAGGCGGGAACGCTAGCCATTGACCGTGATAGCTTAGGCGTTATAAACGACATAAGACTTAAAGGTTTTATTGATAATATTAAATTGCCAAAAGAAAGGGATAATTCCCTTGAAGGCGGCCGTCCCGATGTGCTTATCGTTGGCGGCGGAATTGTGGGCTCTGCGGTTGCAAGAGAACTTTCAAAACTTAAATTAAATATTTGGTTAGTGGAAAAAGCAAGCGATGTCGCTATGCATGCTTCATCGCGCAATGACGGTTGCGTGCATGTTGGAATAGATTTGCACCGCGGACAACAAAAGCTCAAATATTGTTTGGCAGGCAACAAAATGTTTGATGAAATGTGCCGCGAACTTTCGGTTGACTTAGCTAAATATGCGCAAATTGTGATTTTTGCAAAAACTTGGGAAAATGTTTTACTTCCGTCCATATTCAAACTTCAAGCTAAAAGTCTCGGAGTGTGGGGAATCAGCCACATATCAAAAAAACAATTGAGCGAGGTTGAACCCAGTCCGCCATCTTGGGCAAAGGGCGCAATGTATATGGCATCGGCGGGGGTTGTATCACCCTACAAATTGACTATTGCGCTAGCCGAAAATGCGGCGGAAAACGGTGTAAAGTTTTATTTTGATACCGTTGTCGAAGATATGGAATTATCTCAAAGCGGCGATGAAATTGTGGCTGTTAAAACTAACCGTGGAACAATTTATCCACGCTTAGTTGTCAACTGCGCAGGCGTAATGTCCGATGTGGTTGCCCAAATGGCAGGGGATAGAACATTTACAATTCATCCGCGCAAAGGCACAAATCTAATTTTAGATAAAAAGAAAGTTTATTATTCAAAAGCGTCAATCGCCAAAAGTCCGTTTTCAAAACCGCCTAAAGCTTACAGAGAAACAGCTCTAGGCAGACTTGCACATACAAAAGGCGGAGGTGTTGTTCGCACGATTGATAATAATATTTTGGTTGGCCCTAACGCAGTTGAACAACCCTATCGTGAGGACTACACAACAAACATTGAGGAAGTCGAAAACATAATAAAAAAACACAGTTTGGTGTCAAATGAACTCTCAAAGGCGGATGTTATCACCTATTTTGCGGGTACTAGGGCGGCAACCTATGAAGAAGATTTTGTCGTTAGAAAAGGTATTTTTACCAAAAATATTATAGAAGCGGCGGGGATTCAATCACCTGGTATTACTGCCGCGCCTGCTATTGCTTGTGACGCGCGCAACTGGACAAAGGAATATCTAAATGCGGAAGATAACAATAACTTTAATCCTATCCGCAAGGGAATCCCGCATATTTCGGCAATGAAACCCGAAGAAAGAAATGAATACATAAAGAAAAATCCTAGCTACGGCGAAATCTATTGCCGTTGTGAAGAGGTTTCAAAAGGCGAAATTGTTGACGCTATCAATAATCCTTTGGGAGTATGCTCAATAGACGGAATAAAACGCCGTGTCCGCCCTGGTATGGGACGCTGTCAGGGAGGCTTTTGTTCTCCTCTTGTTCTTAAGACAATAGCCGAGGTAAAAGGAATTTCTCCCGAACAGGTGCTTAACGGCAATAAGGGGAGTGAGTTACTGTTTGAAAGCACTAAAAAGCCAGATATTGATATGACTACAAAAAAAAGTGAAGTTAGCGAAAAATCTGATAAAAATGTGAATAAAAAATCCGAAATAAAAGAAGCCGTAATAAAAGAAACCGTTAAGGCTGATAAGTCCAAAGAGGAGGGCGCGCGCAATGAATAAAATTTACGATGTTGCAGTCATCGGCGGCGGACCTGCAGGAATTGCGGCGGCAGTTTCGGCATCGGGAAAGGACGCAAATGTTGCGCTCATTGAACGGGAAAGCAGACTGGGCGGAATTTTGAAACAATGCGTTCATGACGGTTTTGGACTTATCCGCTTTGGAGAAAAACTGGCAGGACCTGAATATGCTGAAAAATACAT
>DATESK010000189.1:0-2189 GCA_035270865.1 Clostridia bacterium
TTAGAACACTATTATTAAACTTTTCTTTTGCTCATAAATTGTAAACTTTTATGCTAACTCAACTACTTATACTAGTTAATAGTTTTTGGTCTATTGCAATTTGTTGCACTCTTATAAAATTATGTATTGCTTCTGCTAATATATTACTTCAACGCGACAACAGCCTACTTATCAGTATATTTATTATACACGCGCAAAGATAAATTCGCAAGACCTTTTTATGGAAGGTTAAGCGCAACCACAAAATTGCAAAACACAACCTAAAAAAATGAAAAATACACTACATATCCAAACTGAACCGCAAACCAAAATTAAAAAAACAACCCGAAAAATAAATAACCACTTAATACGGAAATTATAATTTCAAACTAAGATTGCAAAAAAGCACTTAATATAAGTGCTTCTTCTCATTTTGCTTTGTATTATTTTGCAGATTAGCGAATCAAGTTTACTGCGAAAATTTTCTTTTGTTGACAAAATCAACTGTTAACCGCTCTATTTTGCACGATAAACCACTTTATTTGTTATAAGTGTCTTTTAAGCTGACAATGGAATTATATTCGTTTTCCTTTTCTGTTTTGACAAAATAACCGTCTCGCATAAATTGAAATCTCTCACCCTCTTTTGTTTCTTTCAAAAAATACTCCGCCTTGCCGTTTAAGATTATATGCGAATTTGGATTGATACGCTCGGAAAAATCTTCTTCTCCGTCAAGTATCAAACTGTCGTACATATTAAGTTTTACATCAATCGCTGTTGCGCTGTCCACAAAATGAATTGTGCCTTTGACTTTCATTCCTGCATTGACGCCGCCTGTTTTGCTGTCTTCAATATACTCACAATGAACAGCTTCAACTTCTCCGCTTTCGCCCAAATCCACGCTGGCATATTTGACAATATACGCGCCCTTAAGTCTCACAATTCCGTCTGGCTTAAGACGGAAATATTTCGGAGGCGGATTTAAGGAAAAGTCATCTGCCTCAATAAACAGTTCTCTTGAAAATGTCGTGGTGTGAACTCCCGCACTTATATCTTGCGGATTGTTTTCAATAAAGATTTCTTCGCTTTTCCCTTGTGGATAATTGTCGACAATAAGTTTAAGGGGCTTTGTTACCACCATAACTCTTGTTGCTCTTTCGTTCAAAAATTCACGCACGCAATGCTCAAGTATTGCAACATCAACTTCGGAGTTGGATTTCGCAACGCCAATTCTTCCGCAAAAATCACGAATTGCTTCGGGCGGATAACCACGCTTTCTCATACCGCGAAGAGTGCTGAGTCTTGGGTCGTCCCAACCGCAAACCGTGCCTTCGTCAACCAGTTTTTTGAGATAACGCTTGCTCATCACCGCGCGGGTTAAATTAAGCCTCGCAAATTCTATTTGTCTAGGGCGGGGATCAAACTCGCAATTCTCCGCAAACCAATCATATAGCGGCCTGTGGTCCTCAAATTCGAGGGAACAAAGCGAATGTGTGATTCCTTCAATCGCGTCTTCAAGTGGGTGCGCAAAGTCATAGATAGGATAAATCAGCCATTTGTTACCCGTATGCGGATGTTCTGCGCGCAATACACGGTAAATGACAGGGTCGCGCATATTTATATTCGGTGCAGCCATATCAATTTTTGCACGCAAGCACTTTTCGCCGTCTTTGAACGCACCTTCGCGCATCTTTTGGAACAAATCTAGGTTTTCCTCAACGCTTCGATTTCGGTAGGGACTGTTTGTCCCCGGGGTTGTAAGCGTTCCTCTTGTCGCGCTTATTTCTTCAGCGGAAAGGTCGCAAACATAAGCCAAACCTTTTTTGACAAGCAAGAGGGCGCGGTTATACATTTCTTCAAAATAGTCGGAAGCATAACAAAGTTTGTCCCATTCAAAGCCTAACCATTTGATGTCCTCTTGAATTGCGTCAACATATTCGTTGTCTTCTTTAACGGGATTTGTATCGTCAAAACGCAGATTGCATTCTCCGCCGAATTGTTCCTTAATTCCAAAGTTTATGCAAATTGCCTTTGCGTGTCCTATGTGCAAATATCCGTTGGGTTCGGGAGGAAAACGCGTAATGATTTTTGTATGCTTCCCGCTTTTCAAATCGTTTATTATTATATCTTCAATAAAATTTCTGCTTTCAGTTTCCATTTTGGCCTCTGGTTTTTTAGATTTTCTTTACAAATTGTGTGTGATTTTTTAC
>DATESK010000190.1:0-5665 GCA_035270865.1 Clostridia bacterium
CAAAAATTCGTCTTCTGGATCAAGTTCTGCATTTTCAAGAGCAGTTGCATTTTGAGAGATTTGTCCTACATTTACAGCAGTTAGCTTTTCGCCGTTAACAATTTTTGTGCGTATTTGTCCATCGGAAACATAAGCAAGAAGAACTTTGCCGATTAAATCAGGGGACGCCATAACCAAATTCATATCTACTTGCGCAATTTCAATTAGTAGGGGATCAAACGCTGCATAGGCTGCATCAATGCTATAAAAAATGCTTTTTGCAAGGGGCTTAACTTCTGCGTTTTCAAAAGCTTCTGCCTTGTATTCTCTGAGAACATCAACTTTTTTATCTTTTATAGGAGCAAAAATTGCGCTGTCCCAAGCGGAGGTGGTTGAGATTTCTTCGGGGTACATATAAGTGCCGCCACGGAATTCTTTTGATAGATTATCAAATGTTGTCTTAAAACTTGCAGCCGTATTTCCAGTTAAAGTGCCGTCTTCAACGGCTTTATCAATAACCTTATAGGCTTTTTCAGTTAGGTAACCGTTTTCAACATTGAGTTCAATAAAGGTATCAACAAGTTTTCTTTGAGCAAGATTTTGATCGGAATAGTTTTCCACAATATCATCATAAAGAATTGTTCCTTGCGTTGCATCCTTTAAAACACCGGGGAGAGCAAAATCTAATACTAGCATAAGACCGCATAAGCAAGTAACAACGGTAATAACCATTCTTAAGGTTTGTTTTTTGAAGTTTGAGCGGTGTTTTCTGCCCTCGGCAAATGTACGCTTTGAACTTGCGCGGAAAAATATTTCAACAATTCCGCAGACAACCATAACAAGTCCTGCAAGAATAATAGGTACATATGCCATTATGCCATAAATGCCTTGAGCAATAAATTCGCGGCTTGCAAGGTAACCAATGACTAATAGTGCGGGGAATCCAATAAGATAGAGAACTACATCTGCGACAATCAACAATATTTTTTTAGTTTTAGAATTCATAGTCTAGTCCTCCTTTCCAAGTGCAAGCGCCTTGATTTTGTCATTGCAATAACCGGTTACTATTGTTGAAAGAACAACAATACCGATAAAGATATAAACATAATTTCTTGCGACAAACAACGGATAAATATATGTTTTGGTTCCAAACTCCGCCTTAAATTTATAAAGTTCGGTCAAGCTCCAATGCTCTGTACTTGTTTCCTCTCCCATTGCTACCAAAAATTTTGCGTAGGTTGCGGGCATAGCGGTATCAAGACCGGCTTCTGAATTTCCATTTGCGACATATGCTCTGTGATATTCCACAACAGTATTTTGTAGAAGTTCTATTTCACGGTCTAACCTAGTTGCAACACCTGGTAAATAGCCGTCTTCTGTGGGTTTTCCTGCACCGTCAATGCCTGTATAATTATCAAAATAGAAGTCTTCAAAATTATACCATTTATTGATGCCATAGAAATTCATAAAGTCGTCGCCCTTATCAAGAAACATGCGATAAAGAGCTTTGTCTACGCGGGTTTTGTTTGTTATTGGTTTGTAGCGACCGATTTGATAGTTGTAAGTTTCAAGGCGAGAGCCGTTAGTTAGTGTATATTGTAGGTTGGCAAAATCTGATGAGATTATTACCGCGCCTGCAGTATCGGCAGAAACCACAGTTGCTTTGTTGTCTTCGCCGACGATATAAGCAAGTTTATAATCTTCGCCGATAGTTGCAACAGCGTCAATTTTTGGCCCTACTAGCTCGTCTAACAAAACCACAGGGACTATCATAATAATCAAAGCTACCACAGAAACGACTATGGTTTGCAGTAACTGATTATTTTTGCAGGTCAACTTCATAATGAGCCTTACGATTTCAACTACTGCCCACATAATTAAAACAGCAAAAATGCCGTATGCGCACGAGTCATTAAAGATAGGCTCGCCGAAAAATGGCATTGTACCGATTGCTGTAAGCAGTAGAAGAAGGGGAAACCCAACAACATAGAAGATGACTCTAAGAAGTTTTAGGATTTTGACTTTCTTCATAATTTTACTCCTAGTATTTTTTGATTTAATGCTATAATACTATTTATTATAGATTACAGATAGTATATAGTCAAGAAATATTTTTTTTCATTGTGGCTAAAAACATTGTCATTTTTAGAGTATAATGCTATAATATTTCTAAGCAATTGCGGAGGAACACTAATGACAGCAGTTTTTGAAAACACTTTATCCTATGAACATTGCAGCGCGCCACTTGCTATAATTGCTTTACCCGGTGCCGATGATCTTACTAGAATGATTGACAAGCGTTTAATAACGCTGTTCAAGGAATCTAAAACTAACAATTATATATCCCGCGATACTTTTATTATTGAAACCTCATATCCTCGTTTTACAACAGGTGACGGAAAAGCAATTATTTCTGAAACTGTGAGAGGCAAGGATTTATATATCATTTGCGATGTTGGCAACCACGGTATAACTTACAATCTTATGGGACATCAAGTGCCTATCACACCTGACGAACATTTTGCCGACTTAAAGCGTGTAATTTCTGCCGCAAATGGCAAACCTAATCGTATAACCGTTGTAATGCCTTTGCTTTATGGTGGAAGACAGCACAAAAGATCGGGCAGGGAATCGCTAGATTGCGCAGTAATGCTTCAAGAACTTCAAAATATGGGCGTTCGTGATCTTATCACTTTTGACGCTCACGACCCGCGCGTTCAAAATGCCGTACCACTTATGGGTTTTGATAATTATATGCCAAACTATCAAATTTTGAAGGCTATGACCAGAAAATTTCCCGATATTAGTTTGGACAAAAATATGATGGTCGTATCTCCAGATGAAGGCGCGATGGCTAGAAACATATTTTACGCTTCAGTTTTGGGCGTTGACCTTGGAATGTTCTACAAACGCCGCGATTACACAAAAGTTGAAAACGGTAGAAATCCTATTGTTGCTCATGAATATATTGGCTCTCCCGTTATGGGAATGAACATTTTCGTAGCCGATGATTTGATTGCAACAGGCGATTCAAGTCTTAAACTCGCCACAGAATTAAAGGAAAAAGGCGCGGACAAAATCTTTTTGTCGGCAACGTTCCCGCTTTTTACTGAGGGTATTGAAAGATTTAATAGAGCCTACGAAGAAGGATTGTTTGAGGCGGTTATTTCCACAAACTTGACCTACAGAATTCCTGAACTGAAAACTGCTCCTTGGTATATTGAAGGCGACTTGTCGAAATATATTGCATTTATTATCGCCGCATGCAACTTCAATGAATCAGTAGGAAAACTTCTTGACCCGGTTGACAAAGTTAAAAATTTGCTAAATAAAATAAATAACTAAAGGAGCAAAATTTGAAGATTCAATGGTTAGGCCATTCAGCGTTCCGACTTGAAGAAAGCACGGGAACTGCAATAGTAACTGACCCCTACCACCCGTATGTGGGCTTTGAAATGCCCGTTGTAACCGCCGCCGCTGTAACTATTAGCCACAATCATCGTGACCATAATTATGTTCAAGCAGTCGAAGGGTCTCCCGATATAATTCAAGGACTTGGAGCTTTTGAAATTAAGGGAGTTCATATTCAAAGCGCAAAAGCATACCACGACAATGTTGGTGGTACTGAGCGCGGTGAAGTTATCGTTTACAAATTTCGTATGGACGGAGTTGAAGTTTGTCATCTTGGCGATATTGGCGAAGATTGTAATATACGAATAGTTGAAACAATAATGCCTGTCAATGTTTTGCTAATTCCCGTCGGCGGTATTTACACTCTAAACGCTGAACAAGCCAAGGTTTATGTTGACAAAATAATGCCCGATGTCGTTATACCTATGCATTTCCACACTAAAGACAGCAATTTAGAACTTGATAAACTTAACGAATTTTTGGAATTATTTGAAGATGAAGATATTATTTATGTTGAGGGAGACACAGTTGAATTTGACCGTGCCGATTTTGATGGTGAACGTACAAAAGTCATCGTTTTAGAAAAGTTTAATTAGTCCACTTACTTAAGAATCACGCGATTATTTAACTACTCGTGTACCAAGTCTTGACGGTACTTACGACTTTTCTTGCATTATGTGCCAAAATAATGGTACACATATTATATTTTATATTTATTAGATTTAGGAGGTTCTTATGTCTAAACTCATTTATACAAATGAAGAGCTTGGATTAAAAAATATATTTGAACTAAGAGATTTAGCAAAAGATGTGGGTATCCCTTCACCGACAAAACTGCACAAAAATCAACTAATTGAGCTGATTATTAATATCACCTCGGGAGCAATATCCGCACCCGCTGTTCCTCGTCGCGGTCGACCTCCAAAATTAACCGAAACGAATTATCAAACTGAAAATTTATCTGCCAAAAAAACAATGAGAGAAGAGGCTATAATGGACGAAGGCGAAATAATTGAGACTGGCTTAAATGAACAAACACAATATGATGGCAGGCAAGCATTTGATAGAAATAATCAAAATGATAGAAAATCGAATTATTTTCCTAAAAACAAGCAAAAACTTTTATCGGATGAAATGCCGACAAGTTTTGCCGAACCCCGTCTTGAAGACGAGGAAAGACAAGGAATGCTTGACATACACTCCGACGGCTATGGCTTTTTGCGTGTAAAAAACTGCGAATTCAATGACAAAGATGTTTATGTTAACGCCGTCAAACTCCGCAAGTTAGGATTAAGAAACGGCGATATGGTCAAAGGAATTACTCGTCAAATGCAGGACGGCAAACCAGCCGCGCTTCTATCCGTTCAAACTATAAACGGAGTTCCGTTTGAAAAAGTTGGCAGACGCCCGAACTTTGATGAACTTATACCGATTTATCCCGAACAGCGTCTAAAACTTGAACTTGCTGACCGTCCTAAAAGTTTTGCATTGCGTTGTATAGATTTGGTTGCTCCAATTGGTAAAGGGCAGCGCGCAATGATTGTTTCACCGCCTAAAGCGGGTAAAACGACCTTATTAAAAATGATAGCCGCAGCGATTGCCAAAAACTATCCGAATGTTGTGCTTAAAGTCCTTTTAATTGACGAGCGTCCCGAAGAAGTAACGGATATGCAACGCTCAATTGACGGAGAAGTTATTTATTCCACCTTTGACGAACAACCCGAACATCACACCAGAGCGGCGGAACTTTTGCTTGCTAATGCTAAGCGTCTAGTTGAAATGGGCAAGGATGTCGTTATCTTGATGGATAGTTTGACAAGACTTGCACGCGCCTATAATATGACTATTCCACCAACTGGAAGAACCTTGTCGGGCGGTATCGATCCTGGCGCACTTCACAGCCCTAAGAAATTTTTCGGAGCGGCAAGAAATATTGAAAATGGCGGAAGTTTAACCATTATTGCGACCGCACTTGTTGACACGGGCAGTAGGATGGACGATGTTATCTATGAGGAGTTCAAAGGAACGGGCAATATGGAAATTCATTTGGACAGAAAACTTCAGGAAAAACGCGTGTTTCCCGCTATCGACCTTGCAAAAAGCGGAACGAGAAAGGAAGAACTTTTGCTTACGCAAACTGAGCTTGAGGGCATTTGGAGCATCCGTAAAATTTTATCGGCAGGCGATACGACTGAAGCAACTGAAAATCTCTTAAATATGATTGTCCGCACTAATTCAAATCAAGAGTTTATCGAGCAATTGACCCTTCAACAAC
>DATESK010000191.1:0-4686 GCA_035270865.1 Clostridia bacterium
AAAGGGTATCGTGGGTGTTACGGGATTTGACGGTGTGTTTGGTTATAGAGTGACAAAATTAAAAGGTGATGCGTATAACAAGGCTTTTAAGAGTGCTAAATATGTTGCCAACTCATTAAAGGCGAACGGCTGGAAAATAGCGTGTCATAGCTACTATCATTCCGCAAAATTCAAAGATGGCAGTATAACGCTAGAAAAATTAAAAAATGACATTAAACAATGGAATTTATATATTGCGCCAATAACGGGCAAAACAAATATATTTATCGCGCCTTACGGAACGCAATTTACAACAAAAGACAGCCGTTTCAAATATCTTTGCGACAGCGGTTTCAATATTTATTGTTCTGTGTATAAAAGAATGGGTACTGCCTTTTCAAATAGCTGTATGATAAGTGAAAGACTCAATTTTGACGGTTTTACAATGCTAAAATATCCCTCAAGAATAACTTCTTGCTTTTTTGACATTGACAATATTATAGATAAAACAAGATCGAAATTGTTATAGAATTTAGATAAAACAGAACCAAAATTGTTATAGAATTGTTGATAAATTCTTGTTAATATTTAATTAACAAAGTGCCATATTAAAGAAAGGAGATTTTACTATGGCATATTCGTACAAAAGCAGTATTAGTTTCGGACTTGTGTATATTCCTATTACGCTGCACGCTAGCATCAAAAGGAACGATATAAATTTCAATTTCATAGACAAAAGCACGATGTCAAGAATAAGGTACAAAAAAACTTGCCTTGATTGCGAAGGCAGAGAAGTAAAAAACGAGGACATAGTTAAGGGCTACGAATTTGAAGATGATAACTATGTTATTATTGACGACAAAGATTTTGAAAAAATCAAGAGTAAACGCGATAAAACTATAACGATAGAAAAGTTTGTAAACCTTCAAATAATTGATCCGCTGTATTTTGAAAAGACATATTTTGTTGCGCCAACAGGTGCCGAACAGGCATACAGTCTGCTTATGGGCGCAATGGAAAGCAAGAATATGGCAGGCATTGCAAAAACCGTGCTTGGAACAAAAGAAACACTTATCGTCTTGCGTGCAAAGGGCGGGCAGATGTTGCTTAACACTTTGTACTTTGAGGACGAAATTCAAACTTCCCCCGCTAAAAATATAAAACCCATAACTTCCGGCAAAGAATTAGAACTTGCCAAAAGCCTCATTGAAAATATGAGTGGCGAGTTTGATATATCGATTTATAAAGATGAATACCGTCAAAAGCTCGTTGCTTTAATTGATTCTAAAATAAGCGGGACAACGCTTGCTCTGCCCAAAGAAAAAGAGCAAAAGCATATCGGAAGTTTAATGGACGCGCTACTAAAGAGTATAGAGTCTTCTAAAAAAACAGGGAAAGTTAAGTCAGTGCCAAAAACTTCAAAAGAAAAAGCAACAGCGGTCAATCAAGCGTCCAAATCTACCGCGGAAAACAAAACAGCGACAAAACAAACGACAAAGCCTAAATCAGAAATCAAAACGACAAAACAATCAACTAAACCTAAAGCGGAGAGCAAAACGGTAGCGACAAAACAAACTCCTAAGCCAAAAAATGAAAGCAAAACTAAGACTGCAACAAAAAGAATATATAAGCAAAAAGAAAATGAAAGCGCATCCGCTAGGGTATAAATATGGCTGAACTTAAAAAATACAACGAAAAAAGAAATTTTGAAAAAACCAAAGAACCTACGGGCGAGGTTAAGACATCAAAAGCAAAGAAAAAATTGCATTATGTCATTCAGCACCATTTAGCGCGGCGCGACCATTACGATTTCCGTCTTGAATGGAACGGGTCGTTGCTTAGCTGGGCGGTGCCGAAAGGCCCTTCCCTTAATCCTGACGATAAAAGGCTTGCAGTAGAGGTCGAACATCATCCGTATGATTACAAGGACTTTGAAGGTATTATACCAAAAGGTGAATACGGCGGCGGAACGGTTATGCTTTGGGATGAGGGCTACTTTGAACCGCTCACAGATTTTGACAAGGGTTTAATTGACGGTTCACTAAAGTTTATTTTATACGGCAAAAGACTTAAAGGGAGGTGGGCATTAGTACGCCTTGCCAAAAAAGAGGGCGAAGACCAAGACAACTGGCTTTTGATTAAGGATAAGGACGAATACGCAAAGGATGAAAGTGGCATAGCAAAATTTTCTACAAGCGTAAGAACGGGGCTCACAATGGGAGGAATAGAAAAAGGCGAAAAAGAAAGTCTACAAAAAAATCCTGTGGGAAGCGCGGATTTACAGCTTGCAAAACTTGTCTCTAGCGTACCTGTCGAAAAGGATTGGTTATACGAAATAAAGTATGACGGCTACAGAATTGCGGCATATGCGGAAGAAAATCAAGTCCGATTGATTACGCGCAACGGCAAAGATTTCACTCGACATTTCAAAGATATTGAAGCCTCGCTGATAACCCTTGCAAACGGTCGGGCAATGATATTAGACGGTGAAATGGTGATTATAGACGATAAAGGCAAAACCGATTTTCAAGCACTTCAAAACTATATGAAAAATCCCGACAAACGCGAACTTACCTATGTGGTATTTGACATACTTGCCTTAAACGGCGAAGACTTAAGAGATGAAAAACTTGTAGACAGAAAAAACACCCTCAAAAAAATTATGAAGAATGCGCCTGAAAATTTATATTACAGCAAACATATAAAAGGACGAGGCGAAGATTTTTTTGAGTCGGCTTGCGAGCTTGATTTGGAAGGCATAATCGGGAAAAAAGCAAATTCAAAATATAGCGGAACAAGAAACGGTGAATGGATTAAGCTAAAATGCGACAGACGGCAGGAGTTCATTATCGGCGGTTATACTTTGTCGGATAAGCAAAGTAGTGGACTTAGTTCGGTGCTTGTAGGCTTTTATGAAGGCGGTAAGTTGAATTACGCTGGTCGCGCGGGAACGGGTTTTAGCGAAAAGGATAGAAAGGAATTATCAAAAAAATTCAATAAATATATAATCAAAGATTGCCCTTTTTTAAGTGTTGAAGATAAGAGGTCAAACGAAGAAGTATTTTGGCTGAAACCCGAAATGGTGGCTGAAATAAAATTTGCCGAATGGACAGACGACAATTTATTACGGCAGGCGAGTTTTAAGGGTTTGAGATTGGACAAAAATGCAAACGAAGTAAAAAATGAATATTATAGCGATAGCGAAGACGGCGATTTAGAAATTGGGCAAGAAACAAAAAAGTCTAAAGCGCAATCACCAAAGCTAAGCGCAAATTCTAATAGTAAACCTATAAATAATTCTAATAAACAAAGTGCAAGTCAATCTAAAAATCAACCGAAAAAGAAAGACTTTGTTAAATTAAACGATGATGAAATAGAAATCGGCGGAATTAGAATAACAAGTCCCGAAAAAGTTATTTTTCAAAATCCCGAAATCAAAAAAATCGAAGTTGTCGAGTACTATTCAAAAGTTGCTGAGCGAATGTTGATGTATGCAGGCGACAGAATTCTTAGTACGGTAAGATGCCCAAAGGGTGTAAACGAACCTTGCTTTTTCAAAAAGCACCCTGGACTTGGCAGTAAGAATATAGTGATAACACCTATCGCAACTCAATCTGGGAAAGAAGAATATTTTTATATTGAAGAACCGAAAGGCTTTATTTATGAAGCTCAAATGGGCACTTTGGAATTCCACACTTGGGGCAGTAAAATAGATAATTTAGAAAAACCCGATATGATGGTGTTCGATTTAGATCCCGATGAGGGAATGGCGATTGAAAAGGTGCGACAAGGTGTGAGAGATATGAAAAGCATACTTGAACAGCTTTCCCTAACCTGCTTTTTGAAGGTTAGCGGTGGCAAAGGCTACCATGTGGTAGTGCCTTTTACACCGTCAGCGGATTGGGATACCTTTAGTAGTTTTGCAAAGAGTGTTGCAAACCTTATGGAAAATACTTGGCCCGACCGCTATACAAGCAATATGCGGAAGAGTAAAAGAGAAGGAAAAATTTTCATTGACTGGGTTCGCAACGGCAGAGGAGCTACAAGTATCGCTCCGTTTTCCATTAGAGCTAGGGAAGGCGCAAAAGTAGCTTTGCCAATAGCCTGGAAAGAGCTTGACACTGTGTTACCTAACGGTATTACTATGCAGGAAGCCATATCAAGACTTAAAAAAAGCGACCCTTGGAAAGATTTTTTCAAGGTTGAGCAAAGCTTTAAAGTGAATTTATAAATTGACCAAAATTTATAGAAATTTCATTGTTTATTAGAAAATTATAGAATGGCATTTTGTTTTGCCACTATTTTATTTGCAAGCTCAGTCATTACGATTAAGATAATTCCTAATATTAAAATGAAAAAAGGGTATAAACCTATATTTATATATTGAGCGATAAGACCAAAAAGAGGCGGCATAAAAGTCGCGCCGGTATAAGCAAATGCCATTTGTATTCCAATGATAGCTTGTGAATTTTCTTTTCCAAAGCTATACGGAGTAGAGTGAATAATTGAAGGGTAGATTGGAGCGCATCCAACGCCCGTCATAACAAGTCCAATAATAGGCAGCACCTTATTTTCTAAAGGTATAGCTATAAGAATTATTCCTGTTAATGCAACACCAATACCTATACGAATCAAAGTTCTATCTTCAATTTTATTTGCGATAAAACCGCTCACAGCTCGCCCTGCGGTTATTCCTATATATATTAA
>DATESK010000192.1:0-5084 GCA_035270865.1 Clostridia bacterium
TCCAGACCGCAATTTCGTCATGGATTTAAGAAATTACAATTATGAAAAACTAGATTAAAGTTCAAAATTTTATGCCTTTATAAAGATTAAGAATTAAAATTTATTGCAAATTTTTTCATCAAAACTGTCTGCGATGCGGACAGTTTTCTATTTTTATGAGGTTTTGAATTAAATATTATGATTAAATTTTCTATTATATTTCTAAAAACTGTAATTATAAAGTCCATATCATTTGACTTTTCTCTTGTAAATTATTATTATAGTAAAAATACGGAAGTTTAGGAGATTTAGATGAATAAAATTGCTAAAGAGGGCTTAACCTTTGATGATGTTCTGTTAATTCCACAAGAGTCAAATATTTTGCCAAATCAAGTTTCGCTCGAAACAAATTTGACCTCTGATATTAAATTGAATATACCGCTTCTATCTGCATCTATGGACACCGTAACCGAATATAAGCTGGCGATTGCGATTGCGCGTGAAGGCGGTCTTGGAATTATACATAAGAATTTGTCTATCGCAGAGCAAGCAGACCAAATTGACAAAGTAAAGCGCAGCGAACACGGAGTTATAACCGACCCGTTCTTCCTGTCGCCCGAACATAGTTTGAGAGATGCGCTTGCACTTATGCAACGCTACAAAATCAGCGGAGTGCCTATCACGGTAGGAAGCAAGCTCGTGGGCATTTTGACCAACCGCGACTTGCGTTTTGAAACCAATTTCGACCAGCTGATAGGCGATGTGATGACAAAGGATAACCTTGTTACGGCAAAGGAAGGTACTACACTTGACGAAGCCCAAAAGATACTAGGAAAACACCGCATAGAGAAACTCCCTATTGTTGACAGCAATTTTAATCTCAAAGGTCTTATCACAATAAAAGACATTGAAAAGGCGATACAATTCCCCCACAGTGCGAAAGACCATAACGGCCGTTTGCTTGCGGGCGCGGCAGTTGGTACGGCGCAAAACACTATGGAAAGAGTGGATGAGCTAGTCAAGGCAAGGGTGGACATTATTGCCGTTGACACTGCGCACGGACATTCCGAAAAAGTGCTTGGCATTGTAAAAGCAATCAAGACAAAATATCCTTCACTTCCGCTTATCGCTGGAAATGTAGCGACAGCAGAGGCGACAAAGGCAATGATTGACGCAGGCGCGGATGTTGTGAAAGTAGGTATAGGTCCAGGCTCAATTTGCACCACACGAATTATTGCCGGCATCGGCGTTCCGCAGATTACAGCCATTATGGATTGCTGTGAGCAGGCGGACAAGATGGGCAAGCGTATAATAGCAGACGGCGGAATAAAGTTCTCAGGCGATATAACAAAGGCTATAGGAGCAGGCGCTTCGGCGGTTATGATTGGCAGTTTGTTTGCAGGCACGCAGGAAAGCCCCGGGGAAATGGAAATTTTCCAAGGCAGAAGTTTCAAAGTATATCGTGGTATGGGTTCACTTGCAGCTATGGCGGCAGGAAGCAAAGACAGATATTTTCAAGAAGACGCGCAAAAGTTTGTTCCCGAGGGCGTCGAGGGCCGAGTTCCATACAGAGGACCACTTTCAGACATTGTGTACCAACTCCTAGGCGGACTTCGTTCGGGTATGGGGTATTGCGGAATGCACACAGTTGAAGATTTAAGGGAAAAAGCGCAGTTTGTGAAGATTACAAGCGCGTCACTAATTGAAAGTCATCCGCACGACATCACAATTACTAAGGAAAGTCCTAACTACTCAACAAAGGCATAAATAACTGAAACTAAAGAAATTACTCAACAAAGGCATAAAGACCGATAAATCGTTTTCGCAAAACCCTTCTGCATTTTGCTAAGCCTAGTAAATGTTTGATGAAAATGGTTATAATTGCAGAAGACGAAGAGAAGACAATGAAATTGATAGACACTCATGTGCATATTTTCCCTGACAAAATAGCGACAAATGCACTAAATAAAATATCAGCACCTGCAAGAAAATGCCCTACAACCAACGGGATGCTTTTTGGCACACTCAAAAAGATGGAAGAATGGGGAGTTTCGGAAATTTGGGCGCAATGTATTGCTACAAACTTGCATCAAGTCGAGAGTGTAAACGATTTCGCAATTTCCATAAAATCCGAGAAAGTATTACCCTTTGGTTCCGTTTTTCCGCATGCCGTATCCGATTCGCTTTTCGAGTTGAAACGCATAAAAGAAAAAGGAATTCAATGTATTAAACTTCATCCCGAATATCAGCGGTTTGAAGTTTCTGATGAGAAATTTTTTCCTATTTACGAATTTATAGAAAAGAACGGTATGCTCTTACTTTTTCACGCAGGCAAAGATTGCGCTTTTTTGGACACTCATTATGCTTCTCCGCAAAGTATCAGGATTGTTCACGATGTTTTTCCCAAACTCAAAATGATTTGCGCGCACTTAGGCGGTTGGAACGATTGGGATGATGTGTTGCGCTATACGGCTGGCTGTGACATTTATTTTGATACTGCCACGCTTGCAGGGTATATAAGTCCTGACGAACTAAAGGCGATTTTTAAGGCGCATCCTTTGGAACGAATTCTTTTTGCATCAGATGCTCCTTGGAGTACACCGCAAAAGGAAATTGATACGCTCAAGATTTTGGGGCTAAGCAATGACGATATGGAAAAGATTTGTTACAAAAATGCGGAAAATTTGAAAGCCGAAATGGGTATTTGTTAAAATACCGACAGATAATAGGTACGAATAAATTGAAAAGAGAAGATTTAAGAAATATAGCAATAATTGCTCACGTAGATCACGGTAAGACCACACTTGTTGACGGTATGTTGCGTCAGTCGGGAACATTCCGCGAAAATCAGCAGGTGGAAACTTGCGTTATGGACAGCGGAGATTTGGAACGCGAAAGAGGAATAACTATTCTTGCGAAAAATACCGCAATACATTATAACGGTGTGAAAATCAATGTGATTGACACCCCTGGACACGCTGACTTTGGCGGAGAGGTGGAGCGCGTTTTGAAAATGGTTTCGGGAGTTGTTCTGCTTGTAGACGCGGCGGAAGGTCCTATGCCCCAAACCCGTTTTGTGTTGCAGAAAGCGCTTGAACTTGGACACAAGGTTATCATCGCAATCAACAAAATTGACCGCCCAGATGCGAGATTAAATGAAGTTGTCAACGAAGTCTTTGAACTATTGCTCGACTTGAATGCTAATGATGAACAATTGTTCAGCCCCGTGCTTTATTGTTCGGGCAGAAACGGAACAGCATCCTTTGAGCCCGAAGTTGTGGGAGAGGACCTGAAACCGCTGTTTGACACAATCTTAAAGCATATAAACCCGCCTGAAGGTGATGAAAACGCGCCTCTGCAAATTTTAGTATCGTCTATTGGCTACAACGATTATGTTGGCCGTATGGCAATAGGCCGAATTGAGAGGGGAATGGCAAAAGTTAATGAAGAAATCGTCGTTTGTGATTTTTATAATCATGTACAGCCGTACAAAGCAAAGATTGTCGCAATATTCCAGATTGAAGGTCTAAAGCGTGTGCCTGTCGAACAAGCGTTGGTCGGTGATATAATCTGCTTTTCTGGTATGGAAAATATTACCATAGGCAACACAGTTTGTAATAAAGCTGCAGTCGAGCCGCTGCCGTTTGTCAAAATCAGCGAGCCGACAATTGAGATGACTTTTTCCGTCAACGATTCGCCGTTTGCAGGTCGTGAGGGTAAATATGTAACTTCACGCCATTTACGCGAACGCCTTTACCGTGAATTGCTCAAAGATGTTTCTTTGAAAGTTCAAGATACCGATATAACAGATTCCTTTAAGGTTTTAGGCCGCGGAGAAATGCACTTGTCGGTACTAATCGAAACTATGCGCCGTGAGGGCTACGAGTTTTCGGTTGGCACTCCTAGAGTGCTTTACAAGGAAATTGACGGCAAAAGATGCGAACCTATTGAGAGCTTATATGTAGATGTACCGCAAAATTTTGTGGGAACGGTAATGGAAAGTATGGGCGTGAGAAAGGGCGAACTTGTGGATATGAATCCATTCGGCAGTAGAATCCGTATGGAATTCAAAGTCCCTGCGCGCGGACTGTTTGGATTTAAGAATGAACTTTTGACAGCAACAAAGGGCGAAGGGATTATGAACACTTCATCCTTTGGATACGAAGAATTTAAGGGTGCTATTCCCCGCCGTACGACAGGCTCACTTGTGGCGTTTGAAACGGGTGAAGCGGCAACATACGGACTTTACAATGCCCAAGAGCGTGGGCAGTTGTTCATTGACAGTCAAACTTCCGTTTATCAAGGAATGGTGGTTGGCGTATCGCCGAAGTCCGATGATATTCAAGTCAATGTCTGCAAGCGCAAGCATGTTACCAATATGCGCGCCTCAGGAACTGATGAAGCACTTAGACTTGTAACACCTATTAAATTTAGCTTAGAGGAAGCGATAGAGTTTATTAATGATGACGAAATGCTTGAAGTAACGCCGAAGAATGTTCGCATAAGAAAGACTGTTTTGGATTGCACTCAAAGACTTAAATTAGCTAACCGTAAATCCGAATAGGTTTTGATTAAAATGCAAATATGGTGAAGTTGTATTTTGATAATACTTATACAGTAGTAGTTTATTAAAATCGATAACACAAACGCAAAATAAAAAGAGATGACACTTAATCATCTCTTTTTTGTTATCACAATCACTAAATTATTTGTTATTCAAATTTACTGTCTAAAATTGAACTTAGGAAAAATCAATATTCAAACTCAGTTGCAAAATATTGTGTTAAATCGTCAATGTTAATACGAACTTGCGCCATTGTATCACGCTCACGCACGGTAACTGTGTTATCTTCTAATGTGTCAAAATCAACGGTTATGCAGAAAGGTGTTCCGATTTCGTCTTGACGGCGGTAGCGTTTGCCGATTGAACCTGAACCATCAAATTCGCAAGGGAATTTCTTTGACAGGGCGGTGTAAATCTCATCCGCTTTTTCGTTAAGCTGTTTTTGCAAGGGAAGTACCGCAACTTTTATAGGCGCAAGAGCGTGATGCAGGTGAAGCACTACTCTTGTTTCGCCGTCCAAATCCTCCTCGTCATAAGCGTT
>DATESK010000193.1:0-4766 GCA_035270865.1 Clostridia bacterium
GTGCTTAACTTACAAATTGATATTTTTACTATCAATCTTCAATAAACTCGCATAATATTGAATTCATAATCTCAAATCCGCGCTTTGTTAAAGCGATATTATTTTCTTTTGTAGAGATGAAAAAATCGGCGAACTTCTCTAGTTGTTTTTCGTAACCTCTAAAATATGATTTTGGAATACCGCAAGTTTTTCTAAGTCCTAACATTATTCTTTCAAATCGAATATCGGTTTTAGTAAGAGCGGTTATATTATGATTGTAATCTTGCTTTCCCGCTTTCACTTCATTTATCCAATCAATGTACTTGCTTACATTATCAATATTTGAAAACCTCGTTTCATTGATTAGCGAATGAGCCGACGCTCCTAGCCCCAAATATTCCTCTCTGTCCCAATAACCTATGTTGTGTTTACATTCATATCCATCTTTTGCAAAATTTGACACTTCATAGCGCGAATAACCGTTTTCTACAATACAAGCGGAAACTGCATCAAACATATCGGTAGTAATATCTTCATTAGGTAAAATTAAATCTCCCCTGCTAACGCTTAATGCAAGCGGTGTGTTTTCTTCAAGTTTGAGCGCGTAACAGGAAATATGTTTTAAGTCATAATTCATTAGAGAATCTGCCGTGTCTACTGCGCTTTGAAATGTCTGTTTTGGCAAACCTAACATAATATCAACGCTAACATTTCCTATTATTTCTATAGCATTTTCTATAGCAACTATTGCGGTTTTGCTATTATGCAATCTGCCCGCCGTTTTCAAAACTTCATCATCAAGACTTTGGACGCCGATACTCACACGGTTGAACCCGCAATCACGGTATTCTTGCAATTTTTCTCTGGTTAGGCTTTCGGGATTACCCTCAATACTTCTTTCAATAGTTTTCAAACAAAAATTGTCGTTCAATTCATCAACGATTTTTTTTAATTGTCCAACAGGTAAAACGGAAGGAGTTCCGCCTCCAAAATAAACAGTATCAACAACCTTATCGCCAAAGTTTTTGCCTTGAATTTTTATTTCTTCTAGTAGCGCAATAACATAATTTTCTTCCATACCCAAACTCTGCGAACAAAAGTCGCAGTAGTTGCACTTCTTTTTACAAAACGGTATATGAATGTAAATTTGCATTTTATCCTTTATCCGCAATTTGTTAAAAAAACGGCACATAGTGCCGTTTAGTCATCGCTGTCCAACTTCAAAATCGAGGCAAAGGCTTCGCTTGGAATTTCTACGCTACCGACACGGCGCATTCTTTTCTTGCCCTCTTTTTGTTTTTCAAGCAGTTTCTTCTTCCTTGTTATATCTCCGCCATAGCATTTAGCAAGAACATCTTTTCTGACTGCCTTAACCGTCTCTCGCGCAATTATTTTGCCCCCTATTGCCGCTTGAATAGGAACTTCGTAAAGTTGTCTGGGAATTGCGTCTTTGAGCCTCTCGGACATTTTACGCCCTCTTGTGTATGCCTTATCTTTGTGAACGATAAACGATAATGCGTCACAAGCATCTCCGTTTATCAATATGTCAACTCTCACAAGGTCGCTTTTTTCATAACTCTTGAAATCATAATCTAGACTCGCGTATCCTCTTGTTTTCGATTTTAAGGTGTCAAAAAAGTCATAAATAATTTCGTTAAGCGGAATTTCATATGTTAACTGTACGCGCGTAGGATCAAGATAGGACATATCCATAAATACGCCGCGCTTTTCCTTGCACAAGTCCATAATCGTTCCCACATATTCAGGTGGTGTGTAAATAAGCGCTTTGACAATAGGTTCTTCAATATAATCAATTTCGGAAGGGTTCGGCATATTGAGAGGATTGTCAACAAAGAATTGTTCGCCGTTCGTTTTTGTAATTAAATATGAAACGCTGGGTGAAGTTGTAACAAGGTCAATATCAAATTCACGCTCTAACCTTTCCTCTATGATTTCCATATGGAGAAGTCCTAAGAAACCACAGCGGTAGCCCGAACCTAAAGCTAAAGAGGTTTCAGGTTCGAACGACAGCGAAGCGTCATTCAAATTTAGCTTTAGAAGAGCGTCTTTCAAATCATCATATCTTGCTCCGTCTGAAGGGAAAATACCTGCGAACACCATTTGGCGCGCCTTTTTATACCCTGCAAGCGGTTCTTTTGTGGGATTGTCGGCATTTGTTATTGTATCGCCTACTGCCGTTTCCGATACATTCTTAATTGAAGCTGCAATATAGCCAACTTCACCCGCTTCCAACTCTTTTGCGGGAACCATTTTAGGAGTAAAATAGCCTACTTCGACTACTTCAAAAATTTTATCGTGGGAAAACATCTTTATGCGATCGCCAGCTTTCACCGTACCGTCAAAAACACGAACCATAGAGATTGCACCTCTATAATTATCGTAGAAGCTGTCAAAAATCAAAGCCCTAAGCGGTCCATTGGAATTTCCTTTAGGCGCGGGAAGTCTAGTTACAATCGCCTCTAGTACATCGTCAATTCCTATGCCTTCCTTTGCAGATATGAGCGGTGAATTCGCCGTGTCAAGTCCTATAACATCCTCAATTTCCTTTTTTGCCATTTCAACATCGGCAGAAGCAAGGTCAATTTTGTTAATAACAGGAATAATTTCAAGGTCGTGGTCAAGCGCTAGGTAGACATTAGTCAAGGTTTGCGCCTGCACTCCTTGTGTTGCGTCAACAATCAAAAGGGCGCCCTCACACGCTGCAAGCGAGCGTGAAACTTCATAGGTAAAGTCCACATGCCCAGGTGTGTCAATAAGATTTAAACAATACTCCTGACCCTTGAAGTTGTAATACATTCTACAGGTTTGGAGCTTAATTGTTATACCTCTTTCTTTTTCAATATCCATAGTATCTAAAAGCTGTTTTTCCATATCTCGTTGCGCAACAGTTCCAGTACTTTGTATTAAACGATCGGCAAGTGTACTTTTGCCGTGGTCGATATGAGCAATGATAGAAAAATTTCTTATATATTCGGATTTCACATATACCTCAATGCAGTAAAAACAATATTTAACAGTTTAATTTTCGCCCTGCTATTGACTTTATTATAATAAAAATCTATAATTTTAGCAATAGAATGAAGCACAATGAAATTGATTTAATTATATTGTTTCACAATTAAAATGCTAAAAAATGTGATTTACAAAGGAGATTGTTTATGGAATGGCTTTTTGAAAAACCTATTGCACACAGAGGACTACACAACGACAAACTACCCGAAAATTCTATGCCCGCATTCGTTGCGGCTATTGAAAAGGGCTATAATATCGAAATCGATTTACATTTGACTAAAGATGGACAAGTTGTAATTTTTCACGACCACAATCTTAAGCGCGTTTGCAAAACTAACCGCGATATAAAAATTGAAGATTTAACATATGCGGAGTTGTCACAATATCATCTTAGCGATACCGAAAGCACCATTCCACTACTTGACGATCTCTTAAAAATTGCCGAAGGCAAAGTTGGACTGCTCATTGAACTGAAAAATTCTAACCCCTTCTCACACGCGCTAGAGTCGGCAACAATCGAAATATTAAAGAACTATAAAGGTGAATTTGCGCTTCAATCTTTCAATCCCTACAGTATGAAATACATTAGACTTCATTCTGATTTTATTGTTGGACAACTTGCTACATATGAAATGAAACTTTTTGCCCCTGTTGGCAAATTATGGGTAAACCAAATTTCTCGACCTGCATTTGTTGCATACGATATAAGGCAAGCGGAAAACAAGTATGTCACACGCTGGAGCAAAATACTCCCCTTGCTTGTTTGGTCTATCAATACCCCCGAAAAGTTGCAAAAAGCAAAAGATATCGGCGCAAACAATATAATCTTTGAAGATATAGAACCTGACTTTGAATATAAGAAGAAATAAATTAGAAAACTTAAATGTAAAAGTTTTTTGTAAAATTGATAATCTAACACGCCACACGAAAAAAGGCACTCAGTTGAGTGCCTTTCTTTTATTGAAATTCAAAAAATATAATTTTGTTTTCTATACTTCATAACATTAAACACGAAAACTCATTGAACATAAATTTATTTTCACTATAATCACAACAATTTAAGTTGCTAGAAATTCTAGTCTTTTACCTTTGCAGTTCTTGACTTTAGCGCATTTACTTTCTTTTGCGTCCACGCTTTAACAGTTTCTCCAAAAGGTTTATTCATAGGAAGTATATCAACCGTCCTTGAATTATTGCAGATAGAATAAGTTACATAGCCGTAGTAGAGAGTGGCAAGCACTGTGATAACTGAGAACAAAATATAGAACACACCCGTGCTTTCGTAATCACTAATAATCGCGTTGCTATACGCTGCAACATATCCCGATTGATTCATAAGCTGTCCGAGTGCCAAAAACCCTAAAACCGAATACAAAGAAAACACAATATACATTCTCTTTTCGCCTGCAATCATTATATACACAAGCATTAGCGCAATAGATAAAATGAGATAGGTTTCGGTAACCTTTAGCGTGAATACGGCGATAACCGCAAAAGTAAAGGACGCAAGCAGCAGAAGTTCAAGTTTATTTTTGTTTTTAACATACAGCGAGATGACATAGACAACCAAAACCAAGATGAATATAAAGTTGAAAATAGCGGCTGTGTTGTTGACATTCTTTTGGTTCATACCTACCATACCGTACAAATTGAAAGCATTGTCAACAAAAGCGGTGTTTGAAACAATCATATTTTTATATTTTGTGAGGATAAAGAACGGCTGTCCCGCATTGATATAGTCATAAGAAAATGGA
>DATESK010000194.1:0-5562 GCA_035270865.1 Clostridia bacterium
ACCCTTTTGCTTTAAGGTGTCAAGCACGGGTTGCATTTTGTCGTTATAAAAACTTTCTCCCGCATAACTGTCAAACTTAATTTTGAGCCTATCATAAATATTACCGACTTCGGCTAAAGTTATATCTTTGAACCAGTAAAAGAATTCAAGCGCTGTTTTGTCGCCCTCTTCAATTTTGCGAAACCAAGCGCGCGCCTCATCATCAAGCGCGGGGTTTTTTTCCGCTTCCTTGTGAAATTTTACATATATTTTGTTCAGCGCCAAAACGCCGTCTCTTTCAACTTCTTCTTTGTTTCCCCACATATTATACGCAACAATCATCTTACCAAACTGCGTACCCCAGTCGCCAAGGTGATTTATACCAACAACCCTGTAGCCTAATTTTTCAAATATGCGGTAAAGCGCACCGCCGATAACCGTTGTGGACAAGTGTCCGATATGAAAAGGCTTTGCGATATTGACTGAAGAATAGTCAATGCAAATTGTCTTTCCTGCGCCCTCGCTTGCCGCGCCGTAACTTTCAGCGGCTTTGTCAACTTCAAATAATTTTTTTGCGACTTCTTTTCGGTTAAATTTGAAGTTTAGATAACCGCCTACCGCTTGCACACTCTCAAAAAAATCACAGTTTATAAAATCATTTTGAAGTTGCTCCGCAATTTGCACTGGTGATTTTCTTAAAGCCTTTGCAAAGCGGAAACAAGGCAGAGCAATGTCGCCCATTGCGCTGTCCTTTGGTGTTTCCAAAAGAGAAGTTAATTCCTCTTCCGAAAAGCCTTCGATATTTAGCTTTTTTACTATCTCATTTTCAAACATTTTTTCCTTTCTTTGTATTGCTTTTCTAATTTTTATATGTTTTTCGCCAATATTATACGAATTTCAACAACTTGATTTTGTAATTTATTTTGCTAGCCTAATGTCTTACTAATTAGTTTTGTTAGCGAATGCCCCATCGTTTTTTATTTTAGATTGTACAACGCTGTCTTAATTTTGACATAATTATTATACATTTATTCTAAACAAAACCACATCATTATCCTGCATAACATAATCTTTTCCTTCGCTTCTTACCTTGCCTTTTTCTTTTGCGGCATTAAATGATTTGCACTCAATGAGGGTGTCATAATCCACAATTTCGGCGCGAATAAATCCCCTCTCAAAATCGGAATGGATTTTCCCTGCAGCCTGTGGCGCTTTTGTTCCCTTTTCTATCGTCCACGCCCGAGTTTCTTTTTCGCCTGCCGTCAAATAGCTGATAAGCCCAAGCAAGCTATAGCAAGAGGAAACAAGCTGGTCAAGTCCGCTTTGCTTTATTCCGAGTTCGTTCAAAAAAGTTTTTCTTTCCTCATCGGACAAGGAAGACAAATCCTCTTCAAGTTTTGCAGAAAGTACGATAACACCCGCGCCCTCATTTTCTGCAATTTTTCTCAGTTCTTTAACTTGCGCGTTTTCAGTTCCCACTTCGTCTTCGCCGACATTCGCCGCATAAATAACGGGCTTTGTGGTGAGAAGGAAAAGTCCCTTGACAAATTCACGGAAATCTTCAGTCATTTCCATTGTGCGAATAGGCTTTCCGCTCTCAAGGTGCGCATATATCTTTTGCAGGTTTTCAAACTCATCCTTATATTTTTTATCGCCCGTCTTTATCATAGAGTTTGCCTTTGCAATTCTGCGCTCCAGCGTTTCCATATCGGCAAATATAAGTTCAAAATTTATGGTTTCAATGTCCCTTTCCGCGTTTACCGTTCCGTCTACATGGGTGATATTTTCATCCTCAAAGCAGCGCACGACATGGACAATCGCATCGACCTCACGGATATAAGACAAAAATTTATTGCCTAGTCCCTCACCTTTTGAAGCTCCTCTGACAAGTCCTGCAATATCCACAAACTCAAGCGAAGTAGGGGTGATTTTCTTGCTGTTGTAGAGCGCGGCAAGTTTGTCTAATCTTTCATCAGGCACGGCAACAACACCGACATTTGGTTCTATCGTGCAAAAAGGATAGTTAGCGGCTGCCGCTCCCGCTTTTGTTATCGCATTAAATAATGTGCTTTTGCCGACATTAGGAAGTCCGACAACGCCAAGTTTCATTTATCCTCCAGTCATTGCATAGAATGACAGTTCATTTTTTGTTGCGCAAGCATTGAAGATAGCGCGCGCGCATAGTCTTATTATACAAAACTTTGATGTTTAAGTAAAGGAGAAAAATGAATATATTAAATGCTTTTATTTTAGGTTTTGCGCAAGGTTTGACGGAATTTCTGCCCGTTTCCTCAAGCGGACATCTACTGCTGCTTGAAAAGTTGGGAATAGGTGAACCCTCTCTTTTGTTCAATGTTTTGTTGCACTTAGGAAGTCTGCTTGCCGTGTTAATCATTTTTCGAAAACCGCTATGGCAACTTTTGCGCCACCCTTTTCAAAAAAAGACTTTGTACCTTTTGCTTGCCACCGTTCCAACAGGCGCAATCGCGTTAGTATTCAAATATGCATTTCCCACGCTGTTAAACGGTTCGTATCTTGCTCTAGGCTTTATGACTACAGCTTGTTTGCTTACTGCGACTAAAGTTTTTGAAAACTCAAACCAAAAAATGCTAGACGGTAAAATTTCAACCATTTGCGGAATTTCACAAGGTATTGCCGTACTTCCTGGAATTTCAAGAAGCGGAGCGACCATTTCCACTCTTATGCTTTTGGGAGTGCCAAAAGAAGATGCTTTTGAGTTCTCATTTTTGCTTTCAATTCCTATAATTCTTGCCTCTGCCGTTTTAGAAAGCGTTGAATTCTTTACCATTCCGCAGAACATTTCATATTCTCCTGTCGCAATAGTTGTAGGAGTGTTGACCGCATTCATTTCGGGATTTGTCGCTCTAAAACTCTTTGCATCGATTATACGCAAACATTCTTTAATGCCTTTTGCAATCTACACCGCAATTTTATCAATCGTAACTTTGGTACTTTATTTAGTTTAGTTTTTGTGCGGTGTAGTCGCAACTTTTCTTTACTTAATTTGGATTAGTGCGGTGCAATCGCAACTTTGGTGTTTACTTAATTTTGATTTAGTGCGGTGCGGTCACGATTTTTGCTTTGTTTCTAATATCGTTTTGTGCGGTCGGGAAATGCAAATAAACATTTGACTTAGCGCTATTTGACACGACAAATGTCGGTTTTTGTCTGTTTCGGGCGAAATGCGAAATTTCTTTACATTGACTTGTATTTGGGCTATAATAATCATTATGGAATTTCAATTTATGACACCGACCCAAGTTTGGGAGGGCTTTAATCCAGTCAAAGAACCGCTTCAAACCTCAGTTCAAACAAATACGGAAGAGGGCAATTTGCAGATAGCAGAGTTCTTTTTCACTTCAGAAACCGTAAGCGATGGAAAGGTGCGCGTTTTTGGTCGTTCCTTGTACAAAAAGGACGGACAGCCGCGCAAGCCTGCCGTTATCGTTTTTCCCTCTCTATCGTCAAATTGCTGTAATAATGAGGTAGTGGACAGATTGATTGAGCGCGACTATGCAGTCATAACCATTGACTATGCAAACATTTGTCCCGATCACGAATTTCACACTTCTTTTCCTAAATCTCTGTCTTATGCTCAAGCAGAATACGCAATTTCTTCCTTGCATCACATTGGCGAGAACGCCCGCCAAACGCCTTGGTTTGTTTGGGCGAAAATAGGTCGGCGCGCCATAACCGTGGTGGAAGAAATGCTGTATGTTGACCGTAACAGCATTGGAATAATGGGACTTAGCGAGGGCGCACAACTTGTTTGGATTTTAGCGGGAATTGACGGCAGAATAAAGACAGCGTTACCGATTTTGGGCGGAGGCTACACTTATTATCAAGGTTTGCCGAAGTACAGCCAAAAAAAAGTGCCCGACAGCGAAGAACAGCGCGTATGGATTGCAGGAGTAGGCGCGGAAACTTATTCGCGTTCCGTTTCCTGTCCGCTGTATTTTGCAACCTCGTCTAATAATACTTTGACCGATATAGACCGAGCCGGGGATATTTTGGACAATGTTTCAGTTGATTACAAAGGCTTGTCCATTAGCCCGCGCACAAATTTACAGTTGACTCTTTCTTGCTACAAAGGTATTGAAGCGTGGCTTGAACTGTTCTTAAGAGGGAACGGCGTTGATCTTCCAACCCAAAAAATAACCTTTGAAAACCTTGACGGCGAACTTATATTGCGCTGTAAACTCTCAAAAGAGCCAGTAAGCGTAGAAGCGTTTTTTTCCACCGAGGAAATAAATTCCGCCGCCCGCGATTGGCATGGACTTAACGAACCTATAGTCGACAGCAACAACGGCGATTTGCTTTTCAAAATCGACTTTTACGACTACAACGAACATGTCTTTGTCTTTATAAATTTTACTTATGCAAACGGTATAGTTTTATCCACTCCCGTGCTTGAAACAGTACCTACCAACTTGAAAATCACCGCGCCGTTACTTCCGCAAATTGAAACTTCGCGTATCGTGTATAACAGTTCTCACGGACTGTCGTCTGTCGCGCTTGAAAATGACAGTCTTATACTCAACGAAAGTCTGCTCACTATGGCGTCAGGTCCGTTTGGAATTAAAGGTTTGATGACAACGCAAGGGCGCATTGTAAGCTACAAATTTGGAAAATCACCATTTTCCACGAAAAAAGATGTTATTTTGCAAATGGATGTCTATTCCAAAAACGCTAGGACTATACTTATAAATATGTTGAATTTTGAAGATAAAAAGACTTATACCGCAATGAAAAACTTGACGGGCGGAGAAATTTGGCAACGCATAAACTTTACCGCGGCGGACTTTAAGTCTAAAGATAATAAACCGCTATCCGTGTTTTCCGAAACCGAAAAAGCTGTCTTCTACGATGCAGAAAATGTAATTTTCAACAATATAATATGGTTGTAGGATAAGGAAATATGGACGAAAATTACGGCTTTGAAACCGATGATAAATCATCTTCAAAACGCAGGGTACTGACCACGATAATTGCATTCGTAATCATTGTGCTGTTAGCATTTTTAGCGGCTAGCCTTATAAAAAGATATGTAACGGACACTTTCACCGTGGATGGCTCGTCAATGGATGCTACCTTAAGCGGCGGACAATCCGGCGACTATACGGACGGCGACCGCGTGGTTGTCAATCATTTCGGCAAACTAAACCGTGGTCGCATTGTCGTTTTAAGACTTGAGGGCAGAGAACACGCACTAGTAAAAAGAATTATCGGAGTTGAGGGCGACCGCATAAAAATTGTTGAAGGACTGCTCTATCTCAATGGCGAACTGCAAAACGAGGACTATGTTTTGGAACGCAACAAAATCATCGGTAACCCGTCCCCGGATATGCCCGAAATAACAGTTTCTCAAGGCTGTGTTTTTGTGCTTGGCGATAATCGTAACGGATCTTCCGATTCCCGCGATTTCGGAGAAGTTAAAACCGAGCAGGTTGAAGGCACCGTGTTTTTGATTTTGAGGGATGGCGGAGGATTTAATTTTGTTTGATTTTCACCACAAGATTAATTAAAATAAAAAGGCTGTTGCAATGCAACACCCTTTTTTAA
>DATESK010000195.1:0-3507 GCA_035270865.1 Clostridia bacterium
TATCAAGCGATGAGAATTACTGGTGCGGGGAATCCGCTTGAAAGCCACAAAAATACGCTGAAAGGCAAACTTCCGCAACGGGTATTGACCAAAACTGCGCTTGCAGGCTTTTCAAGCTACGGCAATCAAATCGGATTGGCAACAGGCATAGTCCACGAAATTTACAATGACCGCTTTAAGGCAAAAAGGTTGGAAACGGGTTATGTCATAGGCGGCGCACCCAAAGAAAATGTTGTGCGTGAAAGACCTGTAAAAGGCGATATAGTCTTGCTTGTGGGGGGAGATACGGGCCGTGATGGTTGCGGAGGAGCGACAGGGAGTAGCAAAGCGCACACCGAAAAATCCGTAGTCCTTTGCGGAGCGGAGGTGCAAAAGGGCAATGCTCCGGAAGAGCGCAAATTGCAACGGTTATTCCGCAATCCCGATGCGGCGAAACTTATTATTCGTTGTAACGATTTCGGCGCGGGCGGAGTGAGTGTGGCAATAGGCGAACTAGCTGAGAGTTTGGACATTCAACTTGATAAAATAAGTAAAAAATATGAGGGATTGACGGCAACAGAACTTGCAATAAGCGAAAGCCAAGAGCGTATGGCGGTGGTTGTAAAACCCGAAAATGTGAAAGAATTTTTAGGATATTGCGAACTTGAAAATTTGAAAGCCGCAGAGGTCGCTTGCATAACTGAAAGCGGTAGCCTAAGAATGTTTTACGGCGATGAAACAATCGTGGATATTAAGCGCAGTTTCCTTGATACAAATGGCGTGAAGCAAGTCCAAGAAGTTATTATAGATGAAAAATTTAACGATTATTTTAATTTAATAGATACCGAAACGAAAAAATTTCTAGACGGGGGAAAATTTGAGGACGCGCTATGCTTTGAGCTTAGCAGACTTCAAAACTGCTCGCAAAAAGGAGCGGGGGAAGTATTCGACAGCACGATAGGCGCTGCAAGTATCCTTATGCCTTTTGGGGGGAAAACACAACTTACGCCCTCAACCGTTATGGCAAGCAAACCGCCAGTCAGCAACTACACGCACACGGTTACCTGCTCGTCATACGGAATTTGCACCGACCTTATGATAAAGTCGCCCTACATAGGTTCGATTTATTCAATAGTTACGGCAGTAAGCAAGCTAGTGGCAAGCGGTGTTCCGTATAATTCAATATATCTCACCCTTCAAGAATTTTTCAAACGCTTAAACCGCGATAAAAAACGGTGGGGCGAACCGCTTTCGGCGCTTCTGGGCGCATTCGATGCTCAAGTAAATTTGAAGCTTGGCGCAATCGGCGGAAAGGATTCTATGAGCGGTACTTTTGAAAACATAGATGTTCCGCCCACTCTTGTAGCGTTTGGAATGGGTACGACAAAAGACAATTTGATTGTGCATAACGCATTTGGGAATAAGGGATACATTTATCGCTTTAAGATTGAAAAGGACGAATTCGGGAAGCCGTATTATGACAAATTTCTTGAAATGTTAAGTGAAGTAGAACGATACATATTCGACGGAAAAGTTTTGAATTCAGCGGTGGAAGAAGGCGGATTTTTGGTTACATTTGCAAAGTCTTGTATAGGGAATCAAGTTGGCGCAAAGTTGAAATGTGTAAGCGAAGATATGTTCAAACCAACTTGCGGAGATATTATTTTAGTAACCAAAGAAAAAATAGAAACTAGCTTTGGAGAACTGTTTGGCGAACTTAATGACAGCGGAAAAATTATGGCAGGAGATGTTGAGTTTGACACCAAGAAACTCACATCTGCATTCACCTCTACGCTTGAAACCGTTTTCCCCACAACCGCACAAGCAGAAGGCATAGCGGAAAATATAAGTTATAGCACAAGCAAAATTTTCAAAGGCAAAAAGGTTGCAAAACCCCGCGTCTTTATTCCTGTTTTTCCTGGTACAAACTGTGAATACGACACGGCGAGGGCATTTGAAAGAGTAGGCGCAACTGCGGATATTTTTGTCATCAAAAATCAAAACGCGAAGAGCATTGAGCAGTCGATAGCTTCAATGAAAAAACTGATTGACAATGCGCAAATTATAGCCTTCCCCGGTGGTTTTAGCGGCGGCGATGAGCCTGACGGCAGCGGAAAATTTATTGCAACCGCTTTCCGCAATCCTATTCTAAAGGAATGTGTAGAAAACTTGCTTTACTCGCGTGACGGACTTGCTCTTGGAATTTGCAACGGCTTTCAAGCTTTAATCAAACTTGGACTTTTGCCCTTTGGCAAAATTGAACCGCAAACCCAGGATAGCGCGACATTGACTTTTAATAATATTGCGCGACATATCTCAACAATGGCGCAAATTCGTATCGCTTCAAACAACTCGCCTTGGGTTAACTCATTTGAGGCGGGAGAAGTGTTTAATGTTGCCGTCAGCCACGGAGAGGGCAAATTTATTTGCAATGAAGATACTTTGAAAACTTTGAAACAAAACGGACAAATTGCAACGCAGTATGTGGATTTGGACGGAAATGCAACAATGCTGTCGCCGTTTAATCCTAACGGTTCGGTTTGCGCAGTTGAAGGGATTTTGTCGCCTGACGGCAAAGTTTTTGGCAAAATGGGACATAGCGAACGCTATCAAAGCGGTTTGTATCAAAATATTGAAGGAAATTTCGATATGAATATCTTCGCAAACGGCGTGAAATATTTTGAGTAGATTGTGATAACCAAAAAAAAATTCTTGACTTGATTGCAACTTAATCTAAAAATGCAAATAGTTTGCGTGTTATAAATTTGTTTAGTTTTACAAAATCGTTATTGACAATTACTCGGCTGTGAAGTATACTGAAAAAAAGCACAAAGGAAAAGCAAATGAACAATAATTTCGGATTTAAGTTTAGCTACTATTACTACTTCACAAACTAGTGAAATATTTGGTGTGCGTTAAACTTGAATTTTAGTTGATTAAAATCTAATGACCGCCAAAGAATAGGCGGCCATTTTTTTATCTAAATAGCACAAGTTAATAATTGAACAAACTAAGGCAGACAGGGAATTTTAAGGAGAAGATATGATAGTTGTAATAAAAAATAATCAGGACAAAAAGCAAGTCGAAAATCTAATAAATTGGGTGAAAAGTTTGGGACTTAACATCCATTTTAGCGAAGGTGAGAACACGACGATAATTGGGCTTGTGGGCGACACTTCAAAAGTAGATATTGACCTTATCCGCTCCCTTGACATTGTGGAATCGGTCAATCGCATACAAGAGCCGTACAAAAATGCAAATCGTAAATTTCATCCCGCCGATTCCATAATTGATGTTGCAGGGCATAAATTCGGCGGAAAGCATTTCCAAATTATCGCAGGACCGTGTTCGGTGGAAAACGAAAAGCAGGTGATTGTGACAGCGCAAGCGGTAAAGGCGGCAGGCGCAACGGTTTTACGCGGTGGAGCGTTCAAGCCCCGCACCTCGCCTTACGCTTTTCAAGGACTAAGGGAAAGCGGTTTAGATTTACTTTTCAAAGCTAAAGCCGAAACGGGAATGCCGATTTGT
>DATESK010000196.1:0-2692 GCA_035270865.1 Clostridia bacterium
AGCGAAATAATATTCTTCGCTTTCTTTTCAGCGTTCTCTTTGGCTTCAGCTTCAATTTCTTTAGCTTCGTTTGCCGCATCGCGCCTGACGCCTTCAATCAAACCCTCTTTTAATAGGCTTGAGGCTTCTTCTTTGGTCATACCAGATACACGCTCAAGCTCTTGTTGCATAAGTTCTTGCGCATGAGTTAATTTTTCCTCAATTGCTTTGAGGGATAATTTTGTTGCTTCAATGGATTTTTGTGCGTTTTCTAAATCAGTTTGCTTATTGTCGAGATTTAACTCTTTTTTGTCAAGCAATGATTCCTTTTGAATAAGACGATTTTCGGTGTGCTGCAACTCTGTCTTGCGCTCCTTAGTCTCCTTTTCAAATTCAGTACGCAGATTATGCATCTGCTCCTTTGCTTCAAGCATTCCTTCCTTGCGAATGGCCTTGGATTCGGAATTTGCCTCTTCTAAAATTCTTGCCGCTTCCCTTTTTGCTAAGCCTATTTTGTTCTGTGAATATAACCTATATCCAAATAGTCCGATTGCTCCGCCTAAAACCAAGGCTGCAACGACTATACCAGCAATAGCACCGGGACTTAGCACAGCAAGCATAAATGTAAAATTGCTTGTCAAGCTATTGTCCTCCAAATTTATATAATCAACTAAAATTGCAAGCGTTTTGCAATTCTATTTGTCAAATTTAGTATATATTAAATAATTTTCATAGTCAATCGTAAAATAAATAAATTCTTTCCGCACTACTGAATATTTTTGTCAAAAATTGGTTCTAGTTTTTCAAACCCTATGCTGCGAAGTAAACATTTCTTTAAATTGTGGCCAAAATTATCTTTGACCATAACTTAAAATTTAATGCGAAGCTCAAAATTGTCGCATACAAACACAATTTTATTGCGTAAAATATAGTTAAAAAAGCTAATAAAGAATTTTGTAAAAGAGAATAGAGAGATTTGTAAAAGAGAATAGAGAGATTGCAATGAGAGTTTTGCTAAAGTCGTGTAGAACATAAAGTTTAAAACAAAAAATGAGCGGAAAGCTATGTTTTTACCGCTCATTTTATAATATCGCAAACTTATTACTTAATATGAATTTCTTTGATTTGGTCTGACAACTTCTTCATAATATCAGGGTTGGTTTTCAAGAACTCTACAGCTTTATCTCTGCCCTGTCCAATTTTCTCATCATTGTAGCTATACCACGAACCGCCTTTCTGCACAAACCCTTCCGCCGCTGCTAAGTCCAGTACGCAACCCGCTTTGGAAATTCCCGTTCCGTAAAGTATATCAAACTCTGCTGTCTTGAACGGTGGCGCAACCTTGTTTTTTACTATCTTCGCCTTAACATGATTGCCTACAATTTCCGCGCCGTCTTTTATGCTATCTGCGCGTCTTACATCTATGCGGACAGAGGCATAAAATTTCAAAGCCTTTCCGCCCGTTGTGGTTTCAGGATTGCCAAATACTATTCCGACCTTATCACGCAATTGATTGATAAAAATAATTGTTGCTTTGTTTTTGCCCGTTACGGCTGTCAACTTGCGCAACGCCTGCGACATAAGTCTTGCTTGAAGTCCCATATGGCTATCGCCCATTTCGCCGTCAATTTCCGCTTGCGGTGTCAATGCGGCAACGCTGTCAACAACAATGAGGTCCATAGCTCCGCTTCTAACAAGCGCTTCCACAATTTCAAGAGCTTGCTCACCGCTGTCAGGTTGCGACACATAGAGGTTGTCAACATCTACACCGAGGTGTTCGGCATATGTAGGATCAAGCGCGTGTTCTGCGTCAATAAATGCGGCACAACCGCCTGAACTTTGCACTTCAGCAACAATATTTAATGCAACTGTGGTTTTGCCTGAAGATTCAGGTCCGTAAATTTCTATAACTCTGCCTCTTGGAATTCCGCCGATACCAAGCGCAATATCAAGCGTCAAACAACCAGTCGGAATAGCTTCGATTGTTTGCTTTTCATTGTCGCCCAAACGCATTAAAGCACCCTTGCCGAATTGTTTTTCTATTTGAGCAAGAGCCTGCTCTAGTGCCGCCACTTTTCCCGCGCTTTTATCTATCGCCTTGTCTTTTGCATCTGCCATTGGTTTCTCCTTATGCATACATTTTGCGTATTTTCATTCATTTCATTTTACCATAAAAAACGGTTTTTATCAACACTTTTATTAACCGTTTGCGTATCTAATTCAATTAGATTAAGACTAAAAATAATTTGCTAATTTTTGGGATTATAAAAGCAAAATATTGCCTTGAAGATAACGGATAAGGTAAAAAATCGCCATATTTGCGGATTTTTTTCTAATTTCGTTTCGGCTTCCGCTGAAGTTGTGTTCAAAAACAGTAATAAAATCTCCGCTTCCAACCGCAATATAAACTAAGCCTACATCTTTGCCCTCATCCGCTGTCGGTCCTGCAAGCCCTGTAGTTGCTAGCCCTAGCGTTACGGCGGGATTTATAAGCAGACCTTTAACCATTTCATAAGCTGTTTTTTTGCTTATAACGCCATTTTCGGCAAGTGTTTTTTTGCTAACTCCAAGCCTGCGGATTTTTGAATCCGAATTGTAGCAAACAATACCCTCATAAAAATGTGTGCTTATACCCGTAATATCAATAAGCGAGGAACAAATTTCTCCGCCCGTCAGACTTTCGGCAACGCTAAGCATTTGGTTGCTCCGCATA
>DATESK010000197.1:0-3068 GCA_035270865.1 Clostridia bacterium
GGCGAAAAGTGCTTGCGTGCAAAAATTGATATGGCTGCACCTAATATCAATATGCGCGACCCTGTCATTTACCGCGTATTGCGCGCAGAACATCCGCACACGGGTAACAAATGGCTGATTTACCCTATCTATGACTTTGCACACCCGCTTGAAGACGCGATTGAAGGAATTACACATTCGCTTTGTTCCCTCGAATTTGAGGACCACAGACCGCTATACGATTGGTTTGCGGAAAATTGCGAGTTTGACCCACGCCCTAGACAAATAGAATTTGCAAGGTTAAATTTAACCCGCGCGGTGATGAGCAAGCGTTATCTCAAAAAACTGGTTGACGAAGGAACGGTTTGCGGTTGGGACGACCCAAGACTCAGCACCCTTCGCGGTATGAGGAAGCGTGGTTATCCGCCCGAAGCAATTCGTGATTTTTGCGGAAGAATCGGCGTTGCGAAATCCAACTCCGAAGTCGATGTTGCTATACTTGAGCACTGCGTGCGTGAATTTTTGAACGAAAGAGCAACAAGAGTTATGGTGGTAACAAAGCCCCTTAAACTTATTGTCGACAATTATCCCGAAGGGAAAAGCGAAGAAATCTTTATTGAAAACAATCCGCAAGATATAAGTGCGGGAGTTCACACCACGACATTTTCAAGAGAACTGTTTATTGAGGCAGATGACTTTTCCTTAAATCCGCCCCCGAAATATTTCCGTCTTAAGCCAGACGGAATTGTGAGACTTAAGGGCGCGTATATTGTCAAATATGCCAGCGTGGATTTGGACGAAAACGGAGAGGTTGAAGCTGTTCATTGTGAGTATATTGAAGACAGCAAAACAGGCGGCGTCAATGCAGGAATGAAAGTCAAAGGCACAATTCATTTTGTGGACAGAGCAACCGCGATTGATGTAAAACTTAATATGTACGACAGTTTGATACTTGACGGAGAAGGAGATTTTTCCGAGCGTATCAATCCAAATTCGCATATAATCTTTAACGCCAAGGCGGAGTATTTTTTGAAAGAAGCAACAGAAGGTGAGAGATTTCAATTTATGCGAGACGGCTATTTTGTTAAAACAGAAAAGGAAAACGAATATAATTCCATTGTCGGCTTAAAGGACACTTATAACAAATAAAGCGGTTTATCGTGCAAAATAGAGCGGTTAACTGTTGATTTTGTCAACGCATGAAAATTTTCGCAGTAAACTTGATTTGCTAAATCTGCAAAAAGCAGTAAATATAATTCGCAAAATCTGCAAATAACATCTTAAAAAATTAAAGAAAAAAGCACTAGACTTAGTGCTTTTTTGCAATTTTTGTGTTGCGATTAAGCTTCCATAAAAAGGTCTTGCGAATTTATCTTTGCGCGTGTATAATAAATATACTGATAAGTAGGCTGTTGTTGCGTTGAAGTAATATATTAGCAGAAGCAATATATAATTTTATAAGAGTGCAACAAATTGCAATAGACCAAAAACTATTAACTAGTATAAGTAGTTGAGTTAGCATAAAAGTTTACAATTTATGAGCAAAAGAAAAGTTTAATAATAGTGTTCTAACAAAAGATACTGCACGAGCAAAAGGCTCATCGGGAGAAACTATGTTTTATTGTAGAAATTGCAAATCTCAAGTTATGGCAGGGCAGAGCGTCTGTCCAGTTTGCGGTTGCGATGTGGTTGACAATTATGAAACTGTTTGTTCCACTTGCGGCACCCACAATAGGGGAGGAAGCCGTTTTTGTTCCTCTTGCGGCGGAATACTGCCTTTAATAAAAAGACCTATTTGCGTAATATGTGGAACGCAAAATGTGCCAGGCGCAAAGTTTTGTTGCAGTTGCGGCGGTCCTATGCTTATGGCGGAGGAAACACATTCAAGAGAAGATATTATAGAACAGCGCAAGCAAAAGATGCGTGCCGACTTAATCGCAAAAGAAAAGCTAAAAGAGGTTGACGAAGAAATTTTCCGCCGTCGTGAAAAGATTTCCGAAGAAGAACTAAAATCACGCGATATTATTATCGAGCGCGAAAAAGAATGTGACGACCTCATTATCCGCAAGGCGGAAAAGCTTGCAGAATACAAAAAGAAACTTGAGGAAGCCGATTCGCCTGATGTTGCAAAGTTAAAAAAATTGGCAAAGGCTGTGCGGACTTATTCATCATTTTTGTTTTCGCCATTTTCCGAACTTCCCGATGTAGAAAAGCGGAATGCAATTTTTGTCTGTCCCGTTTGCGGGGCGGAAAACAGTCTTAACGACAAAGCGTGTTACGCATGTGGGAGAAGTAAGGAACGCTCCCTTGAACTTATGAAAAAGGGCAAACTTATTAAGTATCCAAATTATGGAGTGATGAATCATAGAGCCGTGCGCCCTAAAGAAAAGATTGACATAAGCGATGTGGGAAGTGTTGTATTTGAAAATGCGCACGATAATGTCGTGTCCCAATTCAAACAAAGCGTTGAAGAAAAATCTCAAAATACAAACATAGCTAAAGGCGAAGAAAGACAATATCAACAGCATTACCAAAACGACTTCCAAGCGCCACACAATTTCTATCGGCCGCAAAACGGACAAATTAAGTTCGCTCCCAGCTTTTCAGGAGCAAATAATCCAACCGATCCTTATCAAATGCCGCCTATCGTTCAGCCTGTCGCGTTTGTGCCGTATGTTACGCAGGATCAGCCAGTACTGCAATTTGCCCAAGGTAATGAGTTGAAAAACAAACTAAAGGAAAAAAATGATTGACGATGAAGATGTAATTCAAGAAGAACTTTGTTACAGGGAACTTCCGGTAAGCAAGCCTTATGCTATTACACGCCCTGATTCGCAAATTCAACTTGAACCCATAGTGCAAACTATTGTCGTTAATGCAACCGTAAATTCAAGTGCTGCACCTGTAACCACGATTTCACCTCAAGGTGAGGTTATGGTTAAAAGCATAGACAAAAAGGGCAGAGCGGTTATGGTAAATCCCGAAAAAAAGGCTAGCCGAACAAAAAACCTGATTGCGGGAATTATTATGCTACTTATCAGCGTAGTCGTGATTTTGCCTTTTATATTTTCGTTGGATGCGCTTGCTGG
>DATESK010000198.1:0-3921 GCA_035270865.1 Clostridia bacterium
AACAGTTTCGCGTTTTATGCTGTGAAGCCCTGTCATTTTTTCAATTACCGTCCTAACCACTTTGTCAAACACGATATAAGCGGAAACGGGGTAACCGGGAACGCCTATTACAGGTTTCCCTGAAATATACCCAAGTACAGTCGGCTTCCCTGGCTTGATTGCCAAACCGTGTGTTTGCACAAAGCCTAGCTTTGCAATAGTTTGCGCGGTAAAATCTTTTGTGCCTGCCGATGAGCCTGCATTTATTACTACTATGTCGTTTTTTTCAACCGCGTTTTTTATAGTTTCCTCAAAAAGTTTTTCTTCATCGTTAATGATTGAAAAGCGGTTGGGTATTCCTCCGTATTCTTTAACTAGTGCGGTAAAAACTCTTGTGTTACTTTCCATAAGTTTGCCGACTTTAAGCTCGCTTGTCTGTTCCACCATTTCATTTCCCGTGGGCAAAATCGCGACCTTAGGCATTTTGTAAACGGTTACAGTTTCATTTCCCGATGCCAAAACCGCGCCTATATCAATAGGACGGATTTTATGATGCGAGGGTAAAACCATTTCGGTTGCGACAACGCTTTCACCTACAACCCGTATGTGTTGCCACGGTCTTGAGGGGGCAATAATTTGCACCGTTTTTTCATCAATTACAATAACATCTTCAATCATTATAACGCTGTCAAATTTGGAATCTATTGCGTTACCCGTGTTGACATATTCAAACTGCTTAAAATGAAGCGTCATCGGAAATATTTCACTTGCCGAAATTGTGTCTTGGGAAAAGACGGCAATGCCGTCCATAGCGGAAGCATTATAAGTCGGGTCGCAATACTTTGCGAAGATTGCTTTTGCAGTTACTCTCCCAACGGCGTTTTCCGCGCAAATTTCTTCAGTACCCAATGGAAAAATCTCAGCTAGATATTTGCCGAGCGCCGTTTCAAAATCATTATTTTCAATGTATGTGTTTCTTTCCATAATCTCTCTATAAAGCGAAAACTTTGACTTGCTCGCCTTTTTTTATTCCTTCGCAATTGTCAGGCAAAATTATATAACCGTCAGCTTTAGCAAGCTGTGCGATATGAGCAGATTTCAAAAAAACAGGTTGCGCGAATATTCCCTCTTCACTTTCACTTAGTGCCACGGGCTGTATAGTCGTGCGCCCCGAAGCTGAGGGAAAATTTGATAAAGTTCTTGCAATGCAAAGCGATTTTTTTGCTTGTCCACGCGCCGACATTATTACATCTTCCACCAAAACCTTAAAAGTTAACGCGGCGGCAAGTGGATGACCTGCAAGACCAAACACAAGCGAATTTTTCACTTTAGCTACCATTGTCGGTTTCCCTGGTTTTAGCGCTATGCCGTGAACTAATACTTCCCCAAGTTCGCTAAGTACCGCTTCCGTGAAATCCCGCGCCCCTACTGAACTACCGCCCGAAATCAGCACAATATCTGCAACTTCAACACCGTTTTGAACTGCAGTTAGAATAGCATTTTTATCATCTTTTACACGCATTTGTTTTACCACTTCAAAACCGCTGTTACGACTCAAAGAGGCGATTATCGTGCTATTTATATCTCTAATCTTGCCGTTCTGCGCAATATCCTCAATTCCAACCAGTTCATCGCCAGTTGAAATTATCGCGATTTTTGGCGCAGAAAAAGTCTTGATTTTTTGCACTCCAAGTCCTGCTAGTATGCCTAGCTTTAACGGTGATAGTTTTTCGCCAGAGGTTGCAACTATGTCGCCCTTTCCAATATCTTCACCGCGCATAATTATGTTTTCGTGAACCGCTGCAGGTTGATAAACCGCGATTTCGCCGTTTAGCATTTCTGTGTGCTCAATCATTATAACTGCATTTGCGCCATCAGGAACAACCGCGCCTGTTGCAATAGCTATCGCGCAATTTTTCTCAAGTTTTTGTGTGGGCGCCTCGCCCATTTTAACCTTTCCGCAAACTTTCAAAATTGACGGTACGCTTTCGCTTGCGCCGTAAATATCTTGCGCCAACACCGCATAGCCGTCAACGGTTGAACGATTATAGGGCGGGAGTTGTTCACATGCAATAATATCTTCAACCGCAACGGAGGACAGCGCATTTTCAATATGCACAAAATCTCCCGTCAAAATATTTTGCGGAAGATTTGAGATGACAATTTGCTTTGCCTCATCTAGTGTTTTAACTTTGAAAAAATTCATTGTAGCCTTTGTGTTTACTATTATTTTTCGTTGATTGTGTCCAAAAATGTATTATTTGTCTATCTTGCGCATTCACTTGCTTCGCCAAGCAACACATCAAGTCCGTGAGAAACCGCGCTAACTACGAATTCAAGAGCTTCGCAAACGGCTTTTTCTGAACCGGGCAAATTTATAATGAGTGTGCTTTTTCTAATTCCCGAAATCGCCCTGGACAGCATTGCGCGGTCGGTTATCGCCATACTTTTTGCTCGGATTGCTTCAGCTATACCTTGAGCTTCACGCTCGATGACGGCTCTTGTCGCTTCAGGAGTTATATCGCGCGGAGAAAAACCCGTACCGCCCGTGGTTAGCACAATAGGCAATTTTAACTCATCGGTAAAATGCAAAAGCGCGGATTTTATTCTGTCAAACTCGTCAGGCACAATCAAAATTTCTTCCACCGCATAGCCCGCGTCTGCCATAACTCTTGCAATCGCTTTACCGCTTTTGTCCTCGCGCAAGCCTTCATAGCATTTGTCGCTTGCAACTATTATTCCGACTTTTCTCATTATAACTCCAAAGTTTTTATACTGATATTTTCCATATCTACAATCAAAATTTTGTTTCTAAAATCTTTTCCGTTATCTTCTAACACCCGCACGGCCAAAGCGGTTTGAGCTGAAGCCACGGCGGCGACGGCAAAACTCGTAGTCTTATGCGGTACTTCATCTAATGCCCTAAAAAGTTTTTCAAAATTCTTATCTTGTGGATAGATTGCCATTACTTGCCCCTCTAATCCCTCAACCGCTCCGTGTATCAATACTTTTTTTCGCCTTTTACATTCTTCCGCCAAAAATCTGCGTGTGCTGACCTTATCCACACAATCCATAACAATGTCGGCATCATCAATTATATCCGCATTTTCTGCCGTTAAAAACTTGCTTATGGCAATGACATCAACTTTGCTTGTCAGCTTCAACCATTCAAAGTAGGTTTCAGCTTTATTTTTGCCAAGCGTGCTAAAATTTGCAAGCAGCTGTCTGTTCATATTCGACTCACAAAAAGTATCGCCGTCCACAAGTATAAGTTTCCCGATTCCTGACCGTGAAAGTTCTTCAATTACAAAACCGCCAAGACCGCCGCAACCGACAATCAAAGCGATTTTAGTCTTCAAAACATCGCTCACATTAACCTCCTGATGCAGGCGACAAGAACATAATTTGGTCGCCCTCATAAAGTTTTGTGCGCCACATCTTGAGTTTGCTTATATTGATTTCATTGACATAGATTAGAAATTGCTTTATATCTTTAACTCTCACGCCGAATTCGTCTGCAACAATTTGCAAAAGTTCTTTTACACATTTTGCATTCGCAACCATTTCGCTTTTGCCAAACTTCACTCTCGCCGTACCGAAAAACTTGATGTGTACCATTTATCCCTCCGCAATTTTTAGCCGTTTTAACACGCTATTTGTTGGAATTCCGTTTTCATTCCACCCACGATTTTTATAGTACTTCTTTTTCAACTTTTCCAGCGGAACTTTGGATTTTGGGTTTGTTGCAATTTGAAGTTCTTGCGTTAGTCTTGCGGGCAACTCGTCATCCTTTGCCGACACACCCAAATTCACATCAATCATACGCTCAAGGTTATATCCTCGCTCGCCTATTCTTATAAATTTGCCGAAGTTCATTTTCATTCCCGTTGCGGCAGATAACGCTTTGGTGTGCGGAAGCATATTAAAAGGCATATTGATTGC
>DATESK010000199.1:0-10602 GCA_035270865.1 Clostridia bacterium
CAGCGATATTGAATATTTCAAACAGATAAGTCCTGATTCGAATTTTTTGAAAGCATATAATGGATTTGAAAGTTATTTTATGATTGGCGGTTATGACAGCTCTCTTTTAGGCTCTTTATATTTCAGTAAATATTTTTCGGGCTTTGTCGAAGCTGATATGACAAAGGAAGAATTGTTATTAACTTATGGTTTTACGATGGAAGGAGAACTTCCCAAAGCAGATAACGAAATAGCTATAACAAAATATATTTACGAATATTTCAAAACAGGCGGATGCGGATATGGATACATTTATAATAAAATCGATAGCGTAGATGATTTGATAGGCGAAAATATCAATGTAGCATTCGATGGAACAAGTTCAAGCATGAAAGTTACCGGCGTCATTGACACTAAACTCAATGATACCGAACTCGCAAAATATAAGGATCCTGAAGAATCAGCAAAAATGGATAATCAACGGAACGAAGAACCATTTAATGTTTTTAGATATGATACCATGTATAGCTTCCATTCTTTAGCGTTTGTAAATAAAGGTTTCATTGAAAATTTTGGTAGTGAGAAAATGTACTTTATAAATAAAGAAAATATTGAACTGAACTTTGTTGACAGCAAGAGAGATAAAAACGCATTAAGTTACATCAATAAAAAGTCTGAAATGATTATCGATAAAATTGAAAAAAGTACAACGCTTAGCGAAAAATACTCTATGGTATTTTTCGATGAAAACAAACCCCAACTTGAAAATGACGAAATATTGCTGCCCTATAATATGTTATGTTCTAATCTTTCATTAAATATTGAAAATAGCGTCAAAGCATTTTGCAACAGTATTGATAATGTCCCTCAAGCGATAAAAGATATGTCTCAGCAGCAACTTAATCTGAATTTTCAATTCTATGAATATCAATGCCAAAATGCAATACCTGTAAATAGCGACTATTCAAACGCCTATTTTCAATGGTTAAAGAATTCTTCTATGATTGACACGGATTATGGTGATAAATTAGCTATAATTAAATCAATAAATGATGAAGAAATAAGAAAGGCGATTTTGGGTAAAACAGCAGAAGATTTTGATGTTTCCTTAGACTTAACAAAATCAAACATCACAACAACAAAAAATGTTAAAGTCGTAGGATGTTGTTTGAAGGAAAAAGCCGAACAACATTTTTCGGCCTCATTTATTTGTTACGAAGATAACTACAATATGGTTATAACCGAAGAGCTTATGAACGAATTAGGGCTTGAAACCCAGGGAGCATACAACAGCCTTATTGGGAAAATGCCGACTGAGCCGAAAGAGATAAAAAATTTGACTAAGTTAATTTACACAAGAGACGGAGACTTGTATAAAATAATGAACAGCGCGACGTATGATATTTTCAGCGCCGACCGAGAAGTAGCTCCAATTACTAAGTCATTTTTGTATATCGCAATCGGTCTTGCGGTGTTTGCAATGCTTTTAATTATGAATTATATTTCCACAAGTATAACTTACAAAAAAAGAGATATCGGAATACTCCGCGCAATGGGAGCAAGAGGGGTTGATGTATTTGGAATATTTTTTAATGAAGCATTTATTATTGCGGCAATAAATTTTGTGTTATCAGTTGTTGCAACAGTCGTTGCAATTAGCGGTACGAATTTATTTTTTAGAAACGGCATGATGTTAAATATAACACTATTTAAGGTAGGAATACTTCAAGTGCTACTGATTTTGGGCGTATGTTTTGTTGCCTCAACTTTAGCATCGTTTTTGCCTGTGTACAGTTTTTCAAAGAAGCAACCGATAGAGGCAATTAGAAATACGCTTTGGACTGAGTAGTAAGCGAATATTATAATGAAAGCAGAGGGGAAATGAGAAAAAAACTGAATTTGAAAATCTTATGTATTTTGTTCGTGCTTGAATTAGTTTCGCTAGTTTTTTCGGCGTGCAACGATACCAGCGCCGAAATTATATTTATGGACGGCAACATTGCATATACAACTGTAAAGTCATCGGGCAACGAAATAATTGAGATGCCGTTTGATCCAAAAAAAGAAGGATTCAAATTCCGCGGGTGGTTTTATGATAATATTGAATGGATACAACCTTTCTCTGCATATTCGCTTTGGAATACACCCCTTTTAGATGATATTAAAGTTTATGCAAAATGGGAATATATCCCGCCCGCACCGATGTCAAAACGGGTGGAAACTCCGGACGGACTAATATTGTCTTTATCGGACGATAAAGCATATTTTACAGTTATGCTTTACAATGAGAAATATAGTGAAATTTCTATCCCCGAATCCTACGAAAATATTCCTATAACCGCCATAGGCGCATACGCTTTTCGGGCATGCTATAATCTGACTTCAGTTACTATACCCTCAAGTATCACAAGTATAGGAAAAAGCGCATTCGAGTACTGCTCTTTACTTTCACATATAGAAATACCAAATAGTATTACGACTATAGAAGAAAGCGCATTTAGTAATTGCGGTTTTAAATCTATTGTTATACCTGACAGTGTAACGCGCATAGAAAACAGTGCATTTAGTTATAATGATTATCTTGAAAGTGTTGTAATCCCTGATGGAATAACCGACATAGCCGAGCAAATGTTTCACGGTTGCAACAAATTAGTTTCCATAGAAATTCCCGATAGCGTGACAAATATCAGTAGATATGCTTTTGACAATACGGCTTGGTTAGATAATCAACCTGATGGTGTTGTTTATGTAGGCAAAGTTGCCTATTGCTATAAGGGAACAATGCCCGAAAATACCTCCATTGAATTTCAAGAAGGCACCAAAGGAATTGCAGATTATTATGAAACAGGTAATAGTATTTACTCTAATCTTATATGTGTTACAATCCCCGATAGTGTTATAAATATAGGAGAACGAGCTTTTTCAGCTTTAGGAAATCTGTCTTCCGTCGTAATTAGCAATAACAGCAATTTAAAAATTATAGGCGATTGCGCATTTGACTATTGCCTAAATCTTACTTCTATAAACTTACCTGAAGGTTTGACGACTATTGGCTACTTAGCATTTAATCATTGCAAACTTGCTTCAATAAATATACCCTCTAGCGTAACAAGCATAGGTGATGGAACATTTAACTTTTGTCCATTAACTTCAATAACTTTAAGCGAAGAAAACGCCTCTTATGAATTGATTGACGGTGTGCTTTTTAATGCAGATTTAACGAAATTGATAAAATGCCCTAATAGAGATTCAGTAAAGAGCTATTCTATTCCTGATAGCGTAACAAAAATTTGTCCAAACGCATTTGAGGGTTGCAGTAGCCTTACAGAAATATATATTCCGGATAGCATTACGGATATAACAGATTATGCTTTTTACGGATGCGACGGTCTAACAAGCATAACATTACCAGATAGTATAACGGGAATAGCGGACAGCGCTTATAAAAATTGTAGCGGTTTAACAAGCATAACAGTACCCGATAGTGTAACTTTTCTAGGTAATTCCGCATTTTCATATTGCGATAATCTTGCAAATGTAACCATTCCTAACTTTGTAACGAAACTAGGTGATGGTTTATTTATCGGTTGTGCTAAATTGAACTCAATTACAATACCAAAGAGTGTAACGAATATGGGTTACAACATTTTCGGTGCTTGTATGAGTCTTGAGGAAATTTTGGTGGATGCCGAAAACCAAAGTTACACGAGCCTTGACGGAATAATGTATAACAAAGATGAAACGCAAATAATTTCAGTACCGCAGGGCAAAATTGGCGAAGTGACTTTGCCAAACGGAATATCCGAAATTTCAAATAGGGCGTTTTTTGATTGTGGCGAAATTACATCTATCAAAATTCCAAGTAGCGTGGCGGCAATAGACGCACAGGCCTTTGACAGTTGCCCCGCACTTTTGGAAATTGTTGTGGATGAAGAAAATCAAAACTATACAAGTCAAAACGGTATACTATACAACAAAAACAAAACTCAAATAATTGATGTACCGAGAGCAATAAGCGGTGAAATAATTCTGCCGGGTGGAGTAACAACTGTTCCAGATTATGCGTTTTCTTATTGCAAAAATATTACTAAAGTGGTAATTCCTGACGGCGTAAAAACTATTGGCAGAGGTGCATTTTATGGTTGTGAGGCCTTAGCTTCAATAATTTTGCCTTCAAGCATAACTAGTATAGGCGAAAGAGCATTTTATTATTGTTATAAATTAGTTTCAGTCACTATACCAAAAAATTTGAGCATAGGAGAATCAGCATTTAGATATTTGCCAGCATTTGAAAATGTATACTACTATGGTGAAAATGAAACGGAGTGGAATCAAATTTCTTTTGGAGACAATAATTCCATTTTGAAAAACGCAACGCGATATTATTATTCTGAAACCGAAATCTTAGACAGCGCGCATTGGCGCTTTGTCGATGGCATTCCCACGGTTTGGGCTTAGAAGTTTTTTGCGCAATTAAATATGCCAATATTATTTTCGAAAGTGATAAAAAGCCCGAAAGGTTTTACCTTTGGGCTTTTTATTCTTTTCCCCATCATATCTTTACAATGTGCGATTTATTAAACAATGTTCAGCTTCTCTCCATTACACATAATCTTTAACACGGATTAAAACTATTCGCACCAATTATATTAAATATCTTCCTCTGCATTTTGTTTTGGCAGATTTTCTGTGCCTATATTTTGTTTCGGCAGTTTCTTTGCGGTTACATTTTGTTTTGGCGATGTCTCTGTTTCTACATTTTGCTTTACCGATGGCTCAGCGTTTATGTTTTGTCCTGATAAAGTCACTGTCTCAATGTTTTTTTTACATAATTTGATAACAAAATATGCGACAACTGCCGCCAAGCCGATTGCTAATGCTCCAAGCACTGCAACCGCCAATATCTCTGCTTGAATAAAGATTGCCGAGAGAATTATAGGCGCAAAGCCAACAAAGGAATAAGCCTTTGTACTGTTGGCTTTCTTATTGAAATTTCCGTGACGCAGCAGGAAAAGGGCAATGGCAGCCAACTCAATTGCGACAAGAACCGACAGAACTATAATCAGCCAAAGCAGACTGCTATTCGTATTCGATACAATTGCAAAATTACCGAGGCTTGATGTGGTAAACACAAGATAATCGCCATCTACAGTTGCCGTTTTTTGCACTGTTTCACCATTTTCAATAATGATTATTGTATAGGTGTCCGCTTTTGGAAGGTCTGCGGATTTTGCAAATCTGACTGTCATTGTTCCTCTCGGAGTCATAGGATTGCCGCTTATAAACAGCGTAGCGTTGTATGTCTTTGCAATTTCCTTGCCTTGGGGAATGGTCAGTTCAGTTCCTATGGTTTCAAATGCGATAGTCTTGACGATAAGCGTTATATCAGGCTCAAAACCGTCATCATTTTTGATTTGGGCATCTACTTTGTCTTGGTCACTCGGATTTTCCGAATTGATTTCGGGAGTGGTGAGTGTCTTTGCTTTTATCGTATAATTCGCCCCCACAAATGTGATGGCATAGTTGCTGCCGGCAGTCAAAGAACCTTGTGTGATTGCAAAAACTCCCGCTGTATTTTTGTTCGCTACGGTTGCAAGCACACCTGAAATTGTATCCGTTCCGATAAGAGCGTTTTCGCTCAATGTGTAGGTTAATGCAGCTAACTCTGCGCCTACAACCGTCGAATTGGCAATGGCAGTCACCGTTATTGCCTTTGGTGCTATTACCAAGCCGTCCGTGATTTCTAAATTGAGCGCATAATGTTGAGTGTCTTCAGGTCGTGTTACCTTTACATTGTATGCGCCAGCGCTTAAAGGAGCGGTTTCGGTATAGCTGCCATTTACAAAATATTGTACTGTAAAGCCAGAGAGGTCAGTGCCTGTAACCGTGAAGGTCTTGGCCGTTCCGTCATAAGAGAAATTTTGCGCTGTTTCATTGATACTGACCATTGACTTTGAGGGGACATTATACTTTGCGCCGGCAAAGATAATGTTATAGTTCTCTGCCGCCAAAGTGCCCTGCGTAATGTCGTATTCGCCAACGGTATCAATGTCTGCATTTGTCGCAAGCTCGCCGGTAAAACTGTCGCCTTCATAAAGAGAGGGGATGAAAGTATAAGTAAGAGCTACTAAATCATCATTGTGGAGCGAACTTTTTGCGTCGGCTGTAACGGTTATATCCTTTGGAACAATCCTAACCGAAGCCCAACGGTTTGCAAAGTCGAAATGGTTATCTCTCGTGACCTTATAACCAATATAAACGGTTTCAGAAGTCACATTCTTGTATACGGGGTTTTCTGTAACATAATTGCCCGTAGTATTATATGTAACGATATCGCCAGGTTGCGTGCCTGTTATTGCTACCGAATGATTTCCTCCGTCATAAATAATATCAACATTTTGTACGACTATTCCCGTAATTAAATTCTTTTGCCAAGAAGGATATAATGTAATATCTTCGTTCAGAATATAAGTTCCTCCAAGTTCGTAGGCTTTAACACCGTTATTCGTAATCGCCCATCCTATCTGTGTGTAGCAATCGCGAGTGAATGTGCTGCTTGAAAGAGTAAAGCCTACTCCGTGCGTCTTATTTCCGCTTGCAATAGAACCGCTGCCATACGAATCTGTGACATAGGTGATGGTATAGCTTGAGTTCAAAACAAGATTACCTTCGGAATCACTTAAACGATAACCGTGCGACTGCCCAGTTGCAAACAAATGAAAGTTGCTCGAAAAGCCTGCTCCGCCTACAACCGCAACTTCGTCATTTGCATATAAACAGAACTCCAATGTATATTGGTTAAAGAGGTCTGGAGCAAAGGTATCGGTTTCCTCTGTTATTACACTAAATTTATTTGTGTTTGTCAAAATTCTGCCAATTATAGTGGGATTTCCACCCAAAATAACAGTGCTGTTACTGTTTGGTGCATATATAGTTGGAGAATCTTGATTTGTAGGTATTAAGCTGCCGCCGGTAACTTTTATCACTGAGCTGTCGACACTGCCTTCGTCACCGTCGCCAATACTTGTTGCGCAGACCGTGCCACCGGTTATCAAAATATTGCCCGCGCCTGCACGCGCTGCTCCGCCGATTCCACGACCTAGATGATATAAACCATCATGATTACCTCCTATTGCCGTGACTGTACCGCCGTGAATTTCTATAATTCCGCCGCTGGCTCCAGCCTGAAGGTAAGATGGATGCATGCCTCCGCCGATACCAACAGCGTAGGCAGCACTACCTGTTGCATAAATCGTGCCGCTATTTATTACAATCTTGCCTGCGTTCTGCGATATATTGCTGTTCCATCCACCATTGCCACCAATCCCAGCTCCATATGTACCGCCTGTTGAGTGCAATACACCGCCTCCTAAAATAGTAAGTTCAGTACCCTCCGGAACATTTATTCCGGCATTATTAGTGCCTGCGGTAAGAGTGCTTTCTCCTTCTATAGTCAGTGTTAGTTTAGAGTTGTCATTAAGAAGAATGGGAGATATAAGAACATTGCTCATAACTATTCGGGTGCTACAGAGTGTTAAAGAAGCAACTGCATCAGTTGAAATTTCTATGCGCCTATCATTTGCGCTTTCGCCTAAAACCAATATATTTGCGCTATCTTGGATGGTGTAAACATTATCTAAATAAGTCCAGCCTGTTCCACTTGACGCAGGCGATTCGATTTCCATATCAATAATGTCGTTTGCGCCACAAATAAGTATGTTGTTTTCTACTAAAACGCCACCGCTTAAGTTTGTCTTATCGCTCACACTTGAGGCATAGATTACGCCGCCTGTTAATGAGAACGCGCCGCCAGAGCCATTTGCGCCATCGCCGATTCCCGAAGCCAAAGAACCGCCTGTTGCAACTATATAGCCGCTATTGACAGTAATACTGCCACCAGTGCCTGTATCGCCGCCGCCAATGCCTGCGCCATTTTGTCCGCCTGTTGCGGTAATAATACCGCTATTTATCGTAATTGTGCCAGTTCCAGAGTTAGCTCCGCCTATACCAGCTCCGTTAAGGCCGCCCGTCGTATTCAAACTGCCGTCGCCAGCGATAATAAGCGTTGCACTTGCAGGAACTTGAATTCCCGCAGCTATGTCGCGCGCTGTTAATGTATTTGTGCCTTTCAGAATTAAGGTTACTATTGCGCCCGGATTCAAAAGTAACGGGGAGTAAGAAGAAGCCGACCCGGGTAACGCAATGGACACATTATTTAAGGTTATGCTTGCGCTTGCATTTTCTTCAACCACGATACGCTTGTTTTCCTCAGATGTTCCGGCTATTTCTATATCCGCGCCATCTTGTACTGTAAGAACAGCATCAGATTCTATTTCATCGTTCCAAGAATAGCCATCGCCAAAACCTGTTCCACTGCTAATGTCAAAATAAGTATTTGCCGCATACGCTATTCTGTTTGTATTCGCCCAAAGCGAGGTTGCGAATGTTGAAAACAGACATACCGCAAACAGTGCAGTAAAAAGCATTATTGTGACCGTGTTTTTGTTTGTCTTTTTAGATAACATATTATTTCCTCCTGACATATTTCAATTTACTATTTTTTGTCCTTACTATTTAATTTCTCATTTTGCCATCTGCGGTAGCATTCGGGACAATGCGTTTTTCCTATTGCCCGCGATGCAACCTGCGTTTTCCATTCAAATCCGCATTTGGAACATTTCCACCACACAACAGTTCTACTTGTCTTTGATACATCTTTTGGCAACAGAACACCATTTTTTTCCCTATTCCATTCTTCGAGAAGATACAAAAGTTCTTCTTCTTTGCAATAGCTATCCAAATTTTTTCTCACACTATTTTTCCCCTGATCGAAAACTCCAAAAACCGTTGTTCTCTATATTGAAGTTATCTAACTCCCTACTTGTATTATTTTTTCTATATGCTATACTATTTTTACACCGTACCATAAGGGACGAGTCAATACTTTTTTTATTTTTTCAAAATTATTTTTGGAGTATCTGCAAATGAAGAAATTTGACAATTTGTTTCAAATAGGCGAGGTAGCGGCATTATTTAATATAAGTCGCAAAATGCTTTTGAATTATGAAAACCATAATTTAATAAAACCGACTGTAATTGACCGCCAGTCAGGTTACCGCTATTTTGACAGCTACACTATTGCTAGAATTCAGCTTATTTTAGATTTACGGCGTACCGGAATGACCATTTCGGAAATAGGGAAATACTTAAAAGGCACTTTATCATCAAAAAAGCAAATTGATGTCTTAAAGCAACAAGTAATCTCCATACAAAAAGCCATTGAACAGCTTGAAGTGAGAAGCAAAGAAGATAACGAGCAGTTGAAAATCAAAGAAATCAATCTCCCAAGGCGGCATTGTATATGCAAGGAAGTTATTGCAAAAGATGTAGATGATGCCATTTCTTCTGTTGTCAGCGCATACTTCGAATGTATAAAGCGAGGGCTCAAATTTGCAGACGGCGGCTATCATTTCTGCGAATTTCACAAAGATTTATTCGATGAGAATTTTTATGAGCTGACGGATATTTCCATGAAAGTCTGCATATGTGTAGACGAGAAAAGCGCCCCTGATAACGCAGTCATTTTTCCTGAATCCACGGCTCTTTCCGTTTCATTCTGCGGTGAATATGGGAAAAGCATTATTGCTTATGAACTTATAAAAAAATATATAATAGAAAACGGTTATTCAGTTAAAGGTTTTCCTCAAGAAATATATCTTGAGGGTAATTTCGATAATGATTCTGATAAAAATATTGTTTGGATCATCATTCCGATTGAATAATATTGTATCAACAAATCCTGCACAGAACATGAAATGTAGAATAGCGCAAGGGCAAGATAAAATAATGAACGGCACATAAAGTGTCCGTTCATCATTTTTTTTATTAACCTTTATTCTTGTTTACTAAATTGATATTAAACAAAAACCACTTAAATAAGTGGTTTTTGCATGTGGTGGCGTTCGATAGCAGATTCGAACTGCTGGCCTTTCACTTAGGAGGCGAACGCTCTATCCAACTGAGCTAATCGAACGTATTTTTTTATATCACTAACTATACCTTTTTTGCAAGTTTTAGGTGTTAAGGTAACAAATCGGGTATCTTTTAGTGTCTGTTGCCTTGTCGCCACCGAAAGCGGCGGAGGTATGGAAACATTAAACAATAATAATTATAGACAAAATTGCTTAATAAAGCAATCGACACAAGCAAAAAAATAATATAAACAAATTATAAAAAATATAGGAATAATACCTTTGGCAAGTTAAAAAGGAAGAGGCAAGAAATATGCTGAATTAGCATAGTGAAATGGTAGAAGAATATAGAGATGGACAAACAGATATTAAAAATAGATGAGGACTGAAAGATAAAATTGCAGTGAACCAAAGAAAGCCGAAAGGCAAAATGTGCAACAAATTAGGAAATAAGCAAGAAAAAAATGAAGTAGACAAAATTAAGGGAAACAAAAAAGACGCGCAAAACAAAATCACGGTAAACAAAAATACTGATAACTGCAGTAAACTTATTTAAGAACTGGCGAAATTAGCCGTTCCATGCCTGAATGAAATTGGAATAACTTGACCAGCCCTGTGCGTTGCGATAGACATGTACACGGGCGCTAGGCAC
>DATESK010000200.1:0-2393 GCA_035270865.1 Clostridia bacterium
AGAGCTTCCCCGCGAGACGGAATTTATCGGAAGTGGCGTTTCGTATTGCGCGACTTGTGACGGCGCATTTTTCCGTGGAAAGGCCGTTGCTGTTGTAGGAGGCGGAAACACCGCAGTTCAGGACGCGTTATATCTTGAACGCTTTGCGAGCGAAATTTACATTATTCACCGCCGTGATGAACTTAGAGCTACAAAAATTTTGGCTGAGCGGATTAAGGCTTCACAAAAAGTCCACATTCTATGGGACAGCGCGATAAAAAGTTTAGAGGGCGAAAACAAACTTAGCTCAATCAAACTTGTCAATCTCAAAACCAAAGCGGAAAGCGAAATAGCCGTAAACGGTTTGTTCGTGGCAATAGGTCAAGTTCCCAGCACATCGTTTGCAGAAATTGATAAAGATAATAACGGCTATATTCTCACACAAGACGATATGTCCACGAATATAGCGGGCGTTTTTGCGGCAGGCGACTTAAGGCACAAACCCCTGCGACAAGTCGTTACAGCTTGCGCTGACGGAGCTATTGCGGCGGAAAGCGCATCAAAGTGGCTTGTAGAAGAAAACCGCTAAAATTTACACGATTTGGGGCAAGAATTTTGTAACCACTATTTTTGGGCAAGAATTTTATAGCACTATGTTCATTTTGGAAAGAATTTTATAGAACTATGTTCATTTTGGAAAGAATTTTAACCACAATGGTTATTTAGATTACACAAAAATCTAAATGATTTTTCTCATTTGTAACATTTTTTTAGTGTAAAATCATACAATAAAAAGTTCTTAGAGGTAAGTAGTTTAACAAAGGAACGCAGAAACGCTGTTTCTGTTTTCGTTTTCTAAAAATATGAGAGGAGGGATATTATGCAATTCTTTGGAACAGATGGAATCAGAGGCGAAGCAGATTGGTTACAGGCGAATAATATCCCCCGAATGCTTGGCAGGGCGATTGCCGCGCTTGGCAAAACGCCCGTGCCGCAACATCTGAGAGAAGGCATTGCCGCAGCGAAGGATAGCGGAGAGGATACAGATAATTTTACTACCTCTTGCGCAAACCGCCCAGTCAAGGTTGCCGTTGCGCGCGATGTGCGCCTAAGTTCGCCGCAAATTGAAAAACAACTTCTACACGGACTTTTAGAGCACGATGCCGAAGTTTACTGCCTTGGAGTTCTGCCCACCCCCGCCCTAGTTAGTGTTTCGCAAACCTTGGGCGTGGACTATTCGGTTATGGTTACGGCATCGCACAATCCTCCGTCCAACAACGGATTAAAGGTTTTTGAAAGCAAGGGCGAAAAATTGTCGCCAGAGGACGAAGCAATATTGGATTCGCAGTTACTTTGCGCGCCTGTCGGCAACGCAAAGGGCGTAATTCACACGGTTGCAAATGCAGAACAAATTTACATAGAGCATTTAATAAAAACAGTTAACACGGATTTTAGCGGTGTTGTTGTACATCTTGATTGCGCAAACGGCTGTACCGCAGAACTTGCAAGCAAAGTTTTTACGCGTCTTAATGCAACCGTGGTCGCAGATAACAATATTCGGGACGGAGCTGTCGTTAATGTTGGCACGGGCTCAACTAATATGAACTATCTTACCTCCCGCCTTAATGAAGGAGAAATAGGATTTGCCTTTGACGGCGACGGCGACCGCGTGCTTGGAGCAATTTTTGACAGTCAAAATTGCGGTATGCTCCCTAACGAGTTAATTTGCGACAATACTTTGCAAAATCTAGAGCCTCAAGTTAAAATTTTAGACGGCGACTATTTTTTGCTCTCTCTTGCTATGCTGTTGCAAAAAGAAAAATTGTTGTCTGTACCTTCCGTGGTTGCAACAGATTTATCTAACGGCAAGTTGTCTATTGAGTTATTATCCCGCGGTATTACTCTTGAGCGCACAAATGTCGGCGATAAATTCGTACTTGACCGTATGAATCAAAAAAACATAACTCTTGGCGGTGAACGCTCAGGACATATTATCGCAAAGTGCTATTCCCCAACGGGTGACGGAATTTTATCAGCTCTGCTTTTGCTTAAGGCGAGAAAAAACGGAATTTGCCCAATTTTCGTACCGTTTCCTCAATATGAACTCAATGTCAAAGTTAAAGATAGAGATACGGCTCTCTCAAATTCCGATTTTTTATCTGCGCTTGAAAGGGCTAAAGAAAAAATTGGAGATGAAGGAAGAATTCTTATCAGAAAAAGCGGAACCGAGCCGCTTATTAGACTGATGTGCGAAAGCAATTTTGAGGACGCAAAGCAAATTCTAACAAATATTGGAAATATTTTGCAAAAGGTTTAAGCATTTTGTAGGATTTTCTAAATATTTTATGTTTTTGCAATATTTTTAACAAAAAGTGTTGACAAACCTTTTTATGAATGATAATATTCTCTTGTAA
>DATESK010000201.1:0-2951 GCA_035270865.1 Clostridia bacterium
TGCTAGTACCGTCGTATAAATTTGTGCATATTATATCTTGATATCTATAACCAGTTTCTTTGTCTATGTAATTATTATAACATGTCTCGACCGGCACCATTATTCCATCTATATTTTCGTTACTGTTATAATTTTTTATCAACTTTAATATATTCTTCGCGCCCTGCTCCCACCGAAATATAGGTTATCGGACATTCAATCTGCTCTTCAATGAAACGAACATAATCACGCGCGGCAGTTGGCAATTCATCAATGGTGCGACAAACACTTATATCGGTCATCCAACCATCTTTCCATTCTGTTACTGGTTTGCAACGGTCAAGTTGGTCGCCGTAAGGGAAATAGTCAATTCGCTTGCCGTCCAATTCATATGCAACACACACGGGAATTTTCGGAAGACTAGAAAGTATATCAATTTTTGTTAGTGCAATTTCGGTTGCGCCTTGAACAGTCGCACCGTACCGTGTCGCTATAACATCAAATCCGCCAACGCGCCGAGGTCTACCAGTTGCCGCGCCGTATTCGCTTCCCGCTTCACGCAAATCATTTCCTTCCTTGCCAAACAATTCGCACACGAACGGACCTTCGCCTACGCACGAGGAATACGCTTTAACAATTCCTATTGCAGCATCAACCTTAAGTGATGGCGCGCCACTACCAACCGGCGCATACGCTGAAATCGTGTTAGATGACGAGGTGTACGGATAAATTCCGAAGTCAATATCTCTAAGTGCGCCAAGTTGGGCTTCAAACATAATCTTTTTGCCCTGCTTGTCCGCTTTTACCAAAAAGTCGCCCGTGTCGCAAACAAAAGGTTTAATCTGTTCGCCGTATGTACTAAGCCACGCTGCAATTTCTTCATAGTTCACAGTTTTTCCATAGGATGCAAACTGCAAGTTTTTCCACTCCACAATATCAAAAAGCTTTTCCGAGAGGTTTTTTGAATAAAGTAAATCGCCTGTCTTTAGAGCTTTTTTCAAATACTTATCGCCATACACAGGGGCAATACCGCGTTTTGTTGAACCGAATTTCTTATCTTTTAACCGCTCTTCTTCCAAGCAGTCCTGCATCACATGGTAGGGCATACAAATTGTTGCGCGGTCGCTTATTTTAAGATTTTCGGGTGTGATAACAATTCCTTTTTCCTTAAGTCTGCCCATCTCTTCGACCAAATGCTTGAGGTCGATAACCATACCCGCGCCCATAACATTAACAACGCCCTCACGCAAAATTCCAGACGGCAAAAGGTTCAAAATGAACTTACCCTTTTCATTGACAACGGTATGTCCAGCATTGTTTCCGCCTTGATAGCGGACAACTATATCATAGTCTGCGGAAAGCAGGTCAACCATACGGCCTTTTCCCTCATCGCCCCAGTTTACTCCAACAATTGCAGTATTCATCTTTCACCTCTGTTCAACTTCGCCAATAGTGGCAAAACTTCTTCGTTCACAAATTTTATTGTTTGGACTGCCGAAATTCCAGTATATTCCCGACTGTCAATTTTATTATCAAAGCAATCTAAGAATGCTTCAAATGCTTTGTCACCTTTCAGCCTTTCAAATAGATTATTCTCCGTACCTTTTTCATTCTGCTCTTTTGTTACTTCGATAGAATGAAATCTTATAACTTCGTGAAGTACCTGTCTATCGCCGCCTTCTTTCACGCACTTCATAAGTAGGTTTTCAGTTGCCATAAAGGGAAGTTCCGCTTCAATATGCAACTTTATAACATTTTCATTAACAACCAAACCTGATACAATTTTTTTCATTAAAAGCAAAATCGCATCTATGGATAAGAAACTTTCCGCAATCACGATACGGCGGTTTGCGCTGTCGTCAAGAGTTCTCTCCAACCATTGCACAGATGAAGTCATAGCGCAGTTGACAGGAAGTGAAATGTTGTAGCGCGACAGAGCGCAAATACGCTCCGCTAAAATTGGATTTCGCTTGTACGCCATTGCGCTGCTTCCAACTTGAGATTTAGAGAACGGTTCTTGCATCTCGTTTTTACTCTGCAAAATTCTCATATCGTTTGCAAATTTCGCGCAGCTTTGAGCAACACCGCTTAAAACCGAAAGTATTTTATAATCAAATTTTCTAGGATAAGTTTGACCGGTTACGCTAAAAGTGTTTTCAAATCCCAATTCTTTCGCAACCATTTTGTCTAACTCAAAAATTTTATTTTCATTATTATCAAAGAGCTTCGCAAAACTTGCTTGCGTGCCTGTTGTACCTTTTACTCCCCTCAATTTGTAACTTTTAAGCAATTCTAAAATTGCTTCTAAGTCCATTGTCAAATCCTGCAAGTAAAGCGTAAGGCGTTTGCCTACGGTAGTAAGTTGTGCAGGTTGCAAATGAGTAAATGCAAGAGTGGGTAAATCGGCATATAGAAGAGCCTTTTGAGCTAAAATTTCCGCAACTTCAGCTATCTCTTTTTTTACAATCTCTAGCGCGCGGAACATAATGATAAGGTCGGCATTGTCGCCCACAAAGCAACTTGTCGCGCCTAAGTGTATGATAGGTTTTGCCTTTGGACATTGAACGCCAAATGCATAGATATGTGCCATAACATCGTGATGCACCTCAGCCTCGCGTGCGATTGCGACATCATAATTTATGTCTTCAAGATGAAGTTTCATCTCGTCGAGCTGTTCATCAGTTATGGGAAGTCCCAACTTTTTTTCCGCTGTTGCTAAAGCCAGCCACAGTCTGCGCCAAAGCCCGAACTTTGTATCTTGCGAAAAAAGCGTTTTCATTTCTTCGCTTGAGTACCTTGTTTCAAAAGGATTTTGAAATGTGTTATACATAAACACTACTCCATAAAAAGTTTGTTATTAGTCGGCTGTCTACTAAAAAATAGTTTACATAAAATTACTTAACGCTTGCAAACGCAAGCAGTTTGCAATTTATATCCGTATAATTTAATCTTAATTCAATTACCTTTAGTGC
>DATESK010000202.1:0-2149 GCA_035270865.1 Clostridia bacterium
TCAATCAAAATCGTTCCGTGGTGATAATTTCTGTTTCCGTCGCTGTAGTATGCGTTGCCCGAAAACTTTTTTCCGCCTATCGTCAAATCGTTTCGCCCCGACAGTTCAACATCAAATCCGCAAGATTTCATAGCGCGTAAAATTACTTCAAAATTCTTTTTCTTGTCAAAGTATAACTTATGAGCGCAAAAGGTAAAATTCAAATTCCCCATATCGTGGTATACCGCTCCGCCGCCCGATAATCTTCGCGCTAAGTGTCCGTTTTCAATGTTTAAGAGTTCAACTTTGCATTCGGTCAATGCGTCTTGATTTCGACCAATAACTACGGTGCGTTCATTAGTCCATAAAAATAATGCTATCTCGTCCTCTTCTAGAGTTTCAAAGATAGCAAGCTCCGCCGCCTGATTTTGGTACACATCATATGTATCGCTTTCAAATATAGAAATTATGTTAGGCTCGCCACTCACTTTATTCTTCCGCCTTGTTTGTTAACATCAAATTGTTCTTTATATGATTATATCTGTGTGTAAACAAAAAAAATTCTAATCGCTATTCTATCTCAATGTATAGATATATGATTCAAGTGAAGCGAAAACCCACTCACTCTATTCCATATCTCCCCAACTCTTGCCTTTACCTGAATTTGCGATAAGCGGAACTTTTAGTTCGATTGCGTTTTCCATTTCCTCAATCAATATCTTTTCCACTGCTTCCGCCTCAGAGGGTGTGGCGTCTATAATAAGTTCATCGTGTACTTGCAAAATCATTTTTGATTGCATATTTTCGAGCCTTCTTTCAACATTTATCATTGCAATCTTTATAACATCCGACGCGCTGCCTTGAAGGGGCGTATTCATAGCCATACGCTCTGCGCCGCTACGCACTAAATAGTTGGAAGCGTTAATTCCCTCAAGTCTTCTACGGCGTCCGCACATAGTGATTGCGTATCCGTTTTTTCTTGCAAACTCGATATTGCCGTCAAGATAGGATTTAACCGCAGGATATGATGCAAAATAGTTTTCAATAAATTCCTTGGCTTTCCACATAGGTATAGATAGGTTAGCGGCAAGTCCAAAATCACTTATGCCGTAGATAATACCAAAGTTCACCGCTTTTGCATCTCGGCGCTGAGCAGGTGTTACCTCGCTTTTTGGAACATTAAAAATCTGCGATGCGGTTGCTGCGTGAATATCGTGCGCATCACGATATTGCATAATCAACTTTTCATCGCCAGATAAATGAGCAAGCAATCTTAGTTCAATTTGGGAATAATCGGCAGAAATCAAAATATTATCTCCCGTTGCAACAAATGCGCTTTTTATCTCTTTTGCCTCAACTGCTCGCACGGGAATATTCTGCAAATTAGGATTAGTGCTAGACAGCCTGCCTGTCGCTGTTATGGTTTGATTGAAGTCGGTATGAATTTTTCCGCGGGTAATTAAAGGCTTTAGACCAACGATATATGTGGACAGAAGTTTGCTTAGGTGTCGCCATTCCAAAATCAACGGAACAACAGGATGCTCAAATCGAATTTTTTCCAGCACTTCTTCGTTAACTGAAAATCCCGTCTTATTTTTTTTGCCGCTTTTCAAGTTCAATCTTTCAAACAAAGCCTCCGCAGTTTGCTTTGGGGACGCTATGTTAAACTCAAACTCCGCCGTGTCGTAAATCTTTGATGTTAGATTGGCAAGTCTTTCGGTGAATTTTTTCTCAAGTGTGTCAAGAGCGGATACCTCAACCGAAAATCCTCTTTCCTCCATTTTTGCGAGTACGCCAATTAGCGGATATTCAATGTTATAATAAAGTTTTTCTAAATCTTGCTTTTTAAGTTCGGATTGCAAAGTTTCCAAAAACCGCAAAATATTGCAAACGCTATATTCAAGGTTTTCACTACCAAGCAGTGTCTGCAAATTTTTTATCGTTGCGCTTCCGCGGACAAGGTGTGCAGCCACCATAATATCAAAACCGTTATCAATTTCAAAACCGTACGCGCGGATTAAATGTTTCAAGTCAAACGCAACTATTGTTTTACTTTTTGACAATTCTTTCAAAAGTGAAACTGCCCTGTCAAAGTCCAGCGCGTCACTAAATAGATTTTCTGCCGTTTCAACTGTATATTCTGTTGATTGATCAAAAGCAAATGAAATCC
>DATESK010000203.1:0-3188 GCA_035270865.1 Clostridia bacterium
GATATTAAAGTTTGTGTTTAACGACACGATAAAAAAAAATAGGTTATGAGGGAATAACCAGAAATAAGGAGTAATATGGAAAAGAAAATTTTCAAATCAATCATCGGCGGTAAAGAAGTTATCGTTGAAACAGGTGCGTACTGTGGTCAATCCAACGGTTCGTGCATTATGCGTTGCGGCGACACAGTTGTTATGGTCAATGTTACGATGTCAAAGGATGTCAGAGAGGGACTTGATTATTTCCCGCTCGGAGTTGATTTTGATGAAAAAATGTATGCTATAGGCAAAATCCCGGGTGGTTTTAAGAAACGCGAGGGCAGAGCAAGCGATAAGGGAATTTTGACAGCCCGTCTTATTGACCGTCCCCTTCGTCCGCTATTTCCAAAGGGATTTTATAATGATGTTTCAATCATAGTTACACCGCTATCAATTGAACAAGACAATCCGCCTGAAGTTTTCGGTATGATTGGAAGTTCAATCGCACTTTCAATTTCAGATATACCGTTTGCAGGTCCTACTGGTTCTGTTGTCGTGGGAATGGTTGACGGGGAGTATGTTATCAATCCTGATTGCGCACAGCGTGCAAAGAGCAGATTAAGCCTCAATCTTTCGGGAACGAAAGACGCCATTATGATGGTTGAAGCAGGCGCAGACATCATTTCCGAAAAAGAAATGTTGGGCGCAATTTTGTTCGGACACGAAGAAATCAAAAAAATTGTTGCATTCATTGAAAGCATTGTTGCTGAAGTTGGAAAGGCTAAGATTACTCCCGAATATGAGCATTCACCGGAAGAAATTGACTCGGCAGTCCGCGCTTATGCAGATGAAAAAATGAACTATGTTTTGGCAACTTATAACCGTGAAGAACGCGAAGTACGCGAAGACGCAATGAATGCCGATGTTCTTGCGCATTTTGCAGACGATTTTAACGATGTCGACAAAAAGAAAAAGTTTATTTTAGATAGTCTTTACTATTTGAAGAAAGAAAAGGTTCGCGCACAAATTATAAATGACGGCATCCGTCCAGACGGCAGAAAAACAAACGAAATTCGCCCGATTTGGTGCGAAGTCGGAATGCTTCCTCGCGTTCACGGTTCAGCTATATTTACAAGAGGTCAAACACAAGCTCTCACAACTTGCACGCTCGGCACAATAAGCGAAGTGCAAAAGTTAGAAGGTCTTGACGATGATTACTACAAGAGATATATGCACCAGTATAATATGCCGGGATATTCAACAGGCGAAGCAAAGCCGTTAAGAAGCCCGGGACGCCGCGAAATCGGACACGGATCACTTGCAGAGCGTTCGCTTGAACCCGTGCTACCATCTGAGGCAGAATTTCCGTACGCAATCCGCACAGTAAGCGATATATTATCCTCAAACGGTTCAACCTCACAAGCTTCAGTTTGCGGTTCGACCTTATCACTTATGGACGCTGGCGTACCTATCAAGGCACCTGTTGCAGGTATTGCAATGGGACTTATTAAGGACGAAGAACAAAATAAAGTTGCAGTTCTAACCGATATTCAAGGTCTTGAAGATTTCTTGGGCGATATGGACTTTAAGGTTGCCGGCACAAGCGAAGGCATAACAGCAATCCAAATGGATATTAAAATCAAGGGCATTGATGAAGCGATTTTGACAAGAGCTCTTGAGCAAGCCAGACAAGGCAGAATTCATATTTTAGGCAAAATGGCAGAAACTCTGTCAACACCTAGATTAGAACTCAATAAGTATGCGCCGAAGATTGTTTCATTCTCAATCAATCCTGACAAAATCCGTGAGGTTATCGGAAGCGGCGGAAAGACCATAAACAAGATTATCGAAGACACGGGTGTCAAAATTGATATTAACGATGAAGGCACAATCTTTATTGCATCCAACGATTCAGAGCGTATTGCAAAAGCGCGCGCTATCGTTGAAAACATCGTTCGCGATGTCGAAGTCGGCGATGAGTACACGGGAACGATTATCAAAATTATGGAAAACGACAAGGGACAATTCGGAGCCTCAGTCAATCTCGCACCTGGAAAAGACGGAATGATTCACATTTCAAAACTTTCACGCGAGAGAGTTGACAAGGTTACAGATGTAGTCAATGTTGGAGATTCTGTTGTTGTCAAAGTTATTAAGATTGATGAAAAGGGACGCGTGGATTTGCGTCTTGAGAAAGTAATTAAGTAATAACGCATTAAATGAAAAAAGCCTATCCGTTTGGATAGGCTTTTTTATTATAAAATTATGTTTAAGTATTTTTGCAACCCAAAAAATTAGTTTGTTATAAACTTTTCTCATATAAATTAGTTTGTTAATAATCTTATTTTATAATTGAATTAGTTTGTTAAAAAATCTTTACTCATATCTGCTTTGATGATGCGTCTTTTCCTCACATATAAAACGATATAAATTAAACTTACAACTATGAGAATAATGATGCTAATAAACTGCGACCAAGAGAGCAGTCCAACAAAACCACGCTCGGCGTCTCCGCGCCAAAATTCAATGATAAAACGACCCACAGCATAAAGAATACAGTAAAGCGAAAAAAGAGTACCGTCTTTGCGGAAAAATGTACCGTTTTCATTTTTCTTTGAGCCGTAAATCATCAAAGAAATGAATATGGAAAAACAAAGCGCACTTTCAATAAGTTGAACGGGAACAAGTGGAATTCCAAGCGGAATCGAAATGTCGGCAGGATTTGTGAATACTACGCCAATAGGGCTGTTGGTTGGAACGCCGTAGCAACAGCCAGCGCAAAAACAGCCAATTCTTCCAAAACATTGTCCGAGTGCAAGACCTAATGACAGCGCATCAAAAACTTTTATCATTTTGATTTTGAACAGTTTGCAGTACAAAAATATGCCAAACGCGCCGCCAAAAAAACCGCCGTAGAACATAAAGCCTGAGGAAAAAAGTTGAAAGACAGTCATTTCACCGCTGATTACATTTCCAATGTTGCCAATAATATAAAACAGCTTTGCGCCCACAAGACCAAAAGCGAAAGCGTAGAGCGCGCAAAACAAAAGATGCAACCGAGTTAAATTATAACTTGTGGGTGCTGTCGTTTGTAAATTGAATTTTGGCGCGGAGACGCCGAGCGTGGTTTTGTTGGACTGCTCTCTTGGTCGCAGTTTATTAGCATCATTATTCTCATAGTTGTAAGTTTAATTTATATCGTTTTATATGTG
>DATESK010000204.1:0-6695 GCA_035270865.1 Clostridia bacterium
GTTGGTTCGTCTAAAACTAAAATTTTAGGGCGCATCGCTAAAATTCCTGCGATTGCGACTCGGCGTTTTTGTCCTCCCGACAAGTCAAATGGCGAGCGGTCTTTCAATTCTTCATAATCAAGATTTACCGCTTCAATAGCTTCACGAACTCTTTTGTCAATTTCGGGTTGAGGAAGTTTTTGATTTTTTGGGCCAAAAGCGACATCCCTTGCAACAGTTTCTTCAAAGAGTTGGTATTCGGGGTATTGAAAAACCATTCCCACAGTTGTGCGTACGCTCTTTAGATTTTTTTTGTCTGCGGTTGACACACCAAGCACATTTACTTCGCCTTGTTGAATTTTTTGCAGAGCGTTAAAGTGTGTAACGAGGGTACTTTTACCGCTTCCCGTTGCGCCGACAATGCCAAAAAATTCGCCTTCGCGAATTTCAAATGAAATATTATCCAACGCTTTTTTTTCAAAAGGAGTTTTGGGAGAGTAAATGAAGGAAAGATTTTTTACTTCAATAGCGTACATAATTCCTCCACAAGTTCTTCGGCAAAAAGTATTCCATCAGGAAGCGTTATTCCGCTCTTTTGCAACATCGAACTAAGTTTTGCAACGGGGGGGAGCATAAGTCCCGACCGTTCTATTAAATCTTTATCTTTGAATAATTCGCGGGGAGTTCCGTCAAAGGCAAGTTTGCCGTAATCGAGCACCATAGCGCGCTTTGAAAGGGCGACTTCTTCCATATTGTGAGTGATAAGAATAATGGTTATGCCCTCATTATTTAGTTTTTGTGCAACTTCCAAAACCTCGCCGCGACCTTTGGGATCAAGCATAGAAGTAGCTTCATCTAGTATTAAAATTTTGGGACGCATTGCTAAGACGCCCGCAATCGCTATACGCTGTTTTTGTCCGCCCGATAATTTGGAAGCCGAACGGTTGCGGTACTCACTCATACCGACTGTTTCAAGCGCCCATTTTACGCGCTCGATAATTTCCTCACGCGGTACGCCTAAGTTTTCGGGCCCGAATGCGATATCGTCTTCAACTATGGTCGCAACCATTTGGTTATCGGGATTTTGGAAAACCATACCTGCGGTGCGCCTAACCTCAAAAATCGTGTCTTCATTTTTTGTTGAATAGCCGTTTATGGTTACCGTTCCTTTGTTTGTGGGCAACAGTAAACCGTTAAGTAGTTTTGCAAGCGTGCTTTTTCCGCTTCCGTTTCTGCCGATTACCGTAACAAAATCGCCCTCGGTTACCGAGAACGAGATGTTTTTTATTGCCGGGATGATTTCGCTTTCTCCCTGCTTGTAGCTGTAGCCGACATTTTCTACTTCAATAATAGACATATCGTTATTATATCACGCAAGATATAAAATACAAAACGATTTGAAAACTAAAGTGAATTTGCGTGCGACATTTTGTGGTTTTGTAGTATACTTTTGTAGATAAAGAGATACTTTTGTGGAATTTTGGACTTCTTTATATTGACTAAAAACAGTAATAGTCTTATAATGGCTATTAGCTTGTCAACTTAAAACTAAAACATCAAATTTTGCAAATAGTAAAGTTATAAACAAACTTAGTGATACTACAACACGGATTGAAAATTTTAGCAATACGGATTGACAACAAAAACAATACGGATTGGATATTTTAGCAATACGGATTGACAACATAAACAATACAGATTGAAAATATTTAAGAAATACGAATGACAACAAGACAACACAGATTGAAAACAAAACGAAATTGCACAAACTGATAATAAAAATTATAATCTACAAAGAACCTGGAGGTATCTATGAAAAAAATGACCATTGACGGTAATACTGCTGCGGCACATATTGCGTACGCTTTTTCTGATGTAGCGGCTATTTACCCGATTACACCATCTTCACCTATGGCGGAAAGCTGTGATGAATGGGCGGGAGCGGGAAGAAAAAATCTTATGGGCAATGTGCTTAGAGTCGCCGAAATGGAATCTGAAGCGGGCGCGGCGGGTGCTGTTCACGGCTCTCTTGCTGCAGGCGCGATGACAACAACCTTTACTGCAAGTCAAGGTTTGTTGCTTATGATTCCTAATATGTATAAAATTTCGGGCGAAATGTTGCCTTGCGTGTTCCATGTATCAGCAAGAGCATTAGCCGCACACGCATTGTCGATTTTCGGCGACCACTCCGATGTTATGGCGTGCCGTCAAACAGGATTTGCTATGCTTGCCGCAAACAGCGTTCAAGAAGCTATGGATTTAGCGCTTGTTAGCCACCTTTCAACTTTGAAATCCAAAGTGCCGTTCATTCATTTCTTTGATGGTTTTAGAACCTCGCACGAAGTTTCAAAGATTGATGTTATTGAGTATGAAGAAATTGCAAAACTTGTGAACTTTGATGAAATCGCCGATTTCCGTGCAGGCGCGCTCAATCCTGAACATCCTCATCAACAAGGTACTGCTCAAAACGCTGATGTTTATTTCCAAAACAGAGAAGCTGCAAACAAGTATTACGATGCAGTTCCTTCCATTGTGCAGGAAAAAATGGACGAGGTTTCAAAACTCACAGGCAGAAGTTATCATTTGTTTGACTATTACGGCGCCGATGACGCTGACAAAGTTATAATCTTAATGGGTAGCGGAGCGGAAGCAGTTGAAGAAACCGTGGATTATTTGAACGCAAAAGGACAAAAGACAGGCGTTATCAAAGTTCGTCTGTACCGTCCGTTTGATGCGAAAGCGTTTGTCAACGCAATTCCTAAGAGCGTAAAAACAATCACCGTTTTAGACAGAACCAAAGAGCCGGGCTCACTTGGCGAGCCTTTATATCTTGATGTCGTTGCTGCCTTAAGCGAACAAGGCTTTAGCGCGAAAGTGCTTTGCGGTCGCTATGGACTAGGTTCAAAGGAATTCAACCCTTCAATGATAAACTCGGTCTACGACAATATGGGCGGGGAGAACAAGACACACTTCACCGTGGGTATTGTTGACGATGTTACGCACACTTCACTTAATGTTGCAAGCAAAATTGACGCTGCGCCAAAGGGTACAATTTCCTGCAAGTTCTACGGCTTAGGCTCTGACGGAACTGTTGGCGCAAATAAAAACAGCATCAAAATCATCGGCGACCACACTGAAAAATACGCGCAAGGCTATTTCTTCTACGACAGCAAAAAGTCGGGCGGACTTACAATTTCGCACTTGAGGTTTGGCGATAAGCCGATAAGAGCGACTTACCTCATTGACCAAGCAAATTTTGTCGCTTGCCACAATTCTTCTTATATTTTGCGCTATGATATGGTTTCGGATTTGAAAGACGGAGGAATTTTCCTCTTGAACTCAATTTGGGAACCCGAAGAAATGGACAAATATATTCCCGCAACGATGAAGAATATAATTGCTAAAAAGCATATTAAGTTCTACACTTTAGACGGATTAAAAGTCATTCAAAGCATAGGCGCTTCAAAGGGTGTCAACACCGTTATGCAAGCAGCTTTCTTCAAACTCGCAAATGTAATTTCATACGAGGATGCAGAAAAATATATGAAAGCCGCAATCAAGAAAACCTATGGTAAAAAGGGCGATGCGGTTGTTAATATGAACTATGCCGCAATCGACAATGCTATATCCGAACTTAAGGAAGTCAAATATCCCGAGACTTGGGCGACAACAAACGAGGGCGCGTCTCCGCTGCCTACAGTTGACAATGATTACTTCAACAATATTGTTGCGCCTATAATTGCACAAAAAGGCGATGACCTACCCGTTTCCGCGTTCACCGTAAACGGATATGTTCCACTAGGCACAACTAAGTATGAAAAGCGCGGCGTTGCCGTCACAGTTCCAAAGTGGGTTCCGGAAAATTGTATTCAATGCAACCGCTGTTCATTTGTTTGCCCGCACGCAACTATCCGTCCTACACTTGCGACAGCGCAGGAATTAAATGATAAGCCCAGCAGTTTTGTAACAAAGACCGCCACGGGTATTGCAGGCTATGAATATCGTATACAAGTCAGTCCTTACGACTGCACAGGTTGCGGAAACTGCGTTAATATTTGCCCGGCAAAAGAAAAAGCTCTTGTTATGGTTCCTCTTGAAGAGGCTATCGCAAATGAAAACGAAAATTGGAACTACGCTGCATCTCTGCCTGAAACAACCGCTCCGATTAAGTCGATGAATGTCAAGAACAGCCAATTTAGCAAGCCGTTATTTGAGTTCTCGGGCGCGTGCGCAGGTTGCGGTGAAACACCATATGTTAAACTCGTCACACAACTTTTCGGTGACAGAATGGTTATTGCAAACGCAACAGGATGTTCTTCAATCTACGGCGGTTCTTCACCCACATGCCCTTATACAACTAACGACAAGGGACACGGTCCTGCGTGGGCGAACAGCTTGTTCGAAGACAACGCGGAATTTGGATATGGTATGCACCTTGCATTCAAGGCAAAGAGAGATACAATCGCAGAAACAATGGAAACTTTGTTCAACCTCGACATTTCTTGGCAAATGAAAGATGCAATGAAAAACTGGATTTCGGGCAAGGAAGACGCAAAAGCATCAGAGGCCGCAACTGCTGAAATACTTTCGCTTTTGGATAATGAAATCGAAAAGGCTAACGGAGGAACGAAACAACTTCTACAATCAATAAAGGCCAAAAAAGACAGTTTGATAAAGAAATCAGTTTGGATTTTCGGCGGTGACGGTTGGGCATACGATATCGGCTACAATGGTCTTGACCATGTAATCGCATCGGGCGAAGATGTCAACATCTTAGTGCTTGACACAGAAGTTTACTCTAATACTGGCGGACAATCTTCAAAGTCAACACCTGCAGGCGCAATCGCTAAGTTTGCCGCAACAGGCAAGCGTACAAAGAAAAAGGATTTAGGACTGCTTGCAATGACTTACGGCTATGTCTATGTCGCTCAAGTTTCAATGGGTTCGGATATGAACCAAGTTGTTAAAGCCCTAACCGAAGCGGAAGCTTATAAAGGACCGTCAATTGTTATTGCCTATTCGCCTTGCATCAACCACGGTATCAATATGACAAAGTCACAGCTTGAAATGAAGAAAGCGGTTGACACGGGTTACTGGCAATTATACCGCTATAATCCCGATATGGTAGGAACGGAAACAAATCCGTTTACGCTTGATAGTAAGGATCCGACAGAGGACTATCAATCATTCTTGATGGGTGAAGTTAGATACGCCTCACTTGTCAAACAAAATCCTGATGCTGCAAAAGTATTGTTCGCAAAGAACGAAGCAGATGCAACAGCAAGACGCGAGTTGTACAAGCAAAAAGCAGGAAAGTAATTTAGTTAATTAGGATTTAATTCTAAAATAAAAGCCCGAACAAGTGTTCGGGCTTTTATTATTATTTAACAATGTGTAATCTCTTTATAAACGATAATTAAAAATACAATTTTTTTAGACACTTAATTTAGCAATCTCTTTGAAGAAAATAATCTTAACTATATTTATCTATAGACTTGTTTACAATAATATCTTTTACAAATTTAGAGTGATTTTATTATAAATTTCTTTTTATCGTTCTCTCTTTATTATTATAAGTTTAATTAGTCAAAAGTATAGAGGCGTAGCAAGCAATCGCATTGCCTGCTCCTATTTCTCCCACTTCTTCATTTGTGGTGGCGGTAACGCCCACTCTCTCCCAAGCAATCCCGAAGGAATCCGCAATGGATTCGCGGATGCGGTCAACAAGAGGAGAAATTTTCGGCTGTTCGGCAATAATCGTTGCGGTTATATTGGAAACTTTAAGCAACCTTGATTGTATTTTTTCGAGTACGGTTTCAAGCAAAATTAGGCTATCGGCATTTTTATAGGCAGGGTCGGTGTTGGGGAACAGATGTCCTATATCTTTTTCGCCTAAAGCGGAAAGCGCAGCATCCATAATTGCGTGAAGAACGACATCGCCGTCAGAGTAAGCGTCAAAAGACTTTGTAAACGGTATAAAAATACCGCCTAGTTTTATCCCATCGCCACCTTCAATTAAGCGGTGAATGTCATAGCCACAACCAGTTAGATAGGTTTTTATATCATTGGGCGTGGTAACCTTGATATTTTTAACATCGCCTTCAACAAGAGCAATATCTCCGCCAACATAGGTTTCAAATACGCCCAAATCATCGGAAAAATCACGCGTGCGAAGAAGGTATGCGGTTTTTAGTTTTGTGCAATCGAATCCTTGAGGCGTTTGCACCTTGCGGTAGGACTCACGGTGTTGCGACATAGGGAAGGCATCAGCGCAGATAATACTGTCGACCATAGGAATGCAGGGGACTGCCGCGCCTGTTTTTATAGTGGCGTCAATAACATCGTCAATGAGTTTTGCGGTGACAAACGGGCGTGCCGCATCGTGAACGAGCACATATTCGCAATCATCCTCAAGCGATATAAAAGCGTTTTGTACGCTTTGGGAACGCGAATTTCCGCTTTGAGCATATTTTATTTTTTCACTTGGAATTTGATAAAAATCAAAGAAATTCAACATTTCATCGACATTTTCTGATTTAATAACAATAACAATTCGCGATATTCTTTCGTTTGCGACAAAATTTTTGATTGATTCCATAATAATATTTGTGGTTTCAAGCTTTTGGAACAGCTTGTTTGCACCGTATCTCACAGAACTTCCACCAGCTGCTATAATCGCATTTATGCTCATAAAATTTATCTCCTCTCTTACATTA
>DATESK010000205.1:0-2528 GCA_035270865.1 Clostridia bacterium
ATTATATATATGTCAATATAATAGAATAGTTTTATTGAGTTATTGACAATTATTAGTCATTTTTATCATCGCGCAAAACTATGACGCTTGCAGCCTTTCTTCGGTGCTCATCACTTATTGCCGCATAGTGCCGTTTTGTAGTATTGACATCGCGGTGTCCCAAAACATCCGCAACCATATAAATGTCGCTGGTTGCTTGATATAGATTAGTGCCGAAGGTGCTACGCAATTTATGCGGTGAAATTTGCTTTAATGGAGTTATAATTTTTGCGTATTTTTTCACAAGGTTTTCTACCGCGCGAACGCAGATGCGCTTTTTTTGTAATGATAAAAACAAGGCATCTTCATCCTGCTTATCTTTGATTTTTTTCCGCTCGCCATCTATATAGTCACTTAGCGCAAAACTAACTTCGTTTCCAAAATATAATATGGTTTTTGAACCGCCTTTTCGGGTTACTGTGAATGCGTTTGAATTAAAATCTATGTCGGAAACATTGAGTCCCACGCATTCGCTGACACGGATTCCCGTGCCGAGAAGTAGCGTTACAATCGCATTATCGCGTTGTTTTGTTTTTTCGTGGAAGTCCTGGCTGTGTTTTGTCAAACCCTCTCCGCTGTCGACAGTATCAAGCATATTCGCGACCTCGTCAACTTCAAGCCGAATAATTTCTTTGTCGTGAAGTTTAGGCAGGGGAATTTTTGATGCCACATTTGAGGGCAAAAGACCTTTATTGAACAAATATTTGAATAAGGTTCTGACGGTGGACAGTTTTCGCGCTTTTCCACGCTCCTCGTTTGAACATTGTTTTCCGTTATACATATAGCTTGTAAGCCATTCGATATAGCCCTCAAGTTGTGTCATGGTAACCCGTTCCATATCGCCAAGCGTAAAAGAGACGGGCGCGCGGTCACGAAATGCTTTTGTCGCGGTGGACAAGTAGTAGAAAAACAGCCGTAAATCATATGCATAGTTTAGTCGTGTAAGTTCGGTGGTTTGAGGCTCAATACCAATAAAAAACTGGTCGCAGAAGTCGGGCAAATCTTCGCGGATTTGACGCAGTTTGGCAAGAGTATTCCGTTTTCGAGTTTTGAAGTAATCAGACATATGAGGTCCCTATGTGGTTTTAATTTGGTTTTAACTACAATATATAGTATATCTATCTATTCGCAAATTGTCAATATGTGGATTCAAAATTTGTATCTGCCAAGCGGTTAAATAGCGACTATGCAATCGTCAACAGTTCGTATCCGTCAGGCGGAGCATAAATAAGTGACTTTTTTTGACCTTTTTAAGTCGACAACAATTTATATTTTCTAAAAGTGAATATGTTTGAAATATAGTTTTATTGTGCTATAATATTTTATAAATTGTTTAAGCTATAAATGAATACAAGAATATAGTTGTAACAGAGTCGAAAATAACTTGAGATAAAGGAGTGTTGTATATGGAAAACGGATGTAGCCATAATTGCACAGAATGCAAGGAAGAATGTGGAGAAAGAGATTTAACTGAAAAACCAAATCAACTAAGCAAAATCAAAAAAGTTGTGGGTATAGTGAGCGGTAAAGGTGGCGTTGGGAAATCATTAGTAACCTCACTGCTTGCCGTGCTTGAAGAAAGAGCAGGTCTAAAGACGGCGATTTTGGATGCGGACATAACGGGTCCGTCTATTCCTAAAGCATTTGACATTACGGGCAGAGTTGAAGCGTCTGATTTAGGAATGTTTCCCGCAAAAAGCCACAAGGGCATAAAAATAATGTCAACCAATTTATTGCTAGATAATGTTACCGATCCTGTTATTTGGAGAGGCCCGCTTATCGCTGGTATGGTTAAACAGTTTTGGACTGATGTTGTTTGGGGTCAAATTGATGTAATGTTTATTGATATGCCTCCGGGAACCGGAGATGTGCCGTTGACAGTATTTCAGTCTATCCCAGTTGACGGAATCATTGTTGTAACATCACCGCAGGAACTTGTTTCAATGATAGTTGCAAAGGCAGTGAATATGGCGAAAAAAATGAATATTCCTGTTTTAGGAATAATCGAAAATATGAGTTATATTAAATGCCCCGATTGTGGCAAGGAAATCAAGGTTTTTGGCGAAAGCAAACTTGAAGAAACAGCGAAGGATTATAACCTAGAAATACTTGGAAGAATTCCCCTTAATCCCAAACTTGCAGCAGCTTGTGATAAAGGGATGATAGAACTGTTTGATGGTAACTGGTTAGACAAGGCAATAGAAAAAATAAACGCTACAAAAGAGGTTTAATATGTCCGACTATTCAGAAAAAGCAATGAAATATTTCGAAGAAGGTTATAACTGTTCCCAATCTGTTGTCGCTGCCTTTAGCGATAAACTTAATATTGATTTTGAAACAGCATTAAAATTGTCTTCTTCTTTTGGTGGAGGCATGGGACGGCTACGCGAGGTATGCGGTGCGGTTTCAGGGATGTTCATTGTTGCAGGTCTTCTTTATGGCTATGATAATCCTGTCGATAAAAAAGCAAAAACGGATCATTATAAACT
>DATESK010000206.1:0-4557 GCA_035270865.1 Clostridia bacterium
CGTTAATGCATTTTGAGGGACATTTTGCAACGCAAACTTTACAACCCGTGCATTTTTTGTAGTCTATAACAGGAAGGTTATTCACGAGTGTTATTGCGCCTTCAGGACAATTTTTTGCGCAAATTCCACAAGCGATACAACCGTGTTTGCATAGCGCACGCACTTCCTTTCCGCTTTTCATACAGTTTGAACAGGCAATGTATACCTTAGCGTCAACAGGCACACGCTTTATAATGCCCTTTGGACAGGTTTCAACGCAGAGTCCGCAACCTATACATTTGTCGTGGCTGATAACCGCATAGCCACTCTCTCCAACTTCAATGGCTTGTTCAGGGCATACATCGGTGCAAGAACCCATACCAAGGCAACCCCAGTTGCATTGTTTTCTTCCGCCTGCCAAAAGTTCCATAGAACGGCAGTTTCCGTAACCCATATAATCGTACTTGTCAACGGCGTCATTACCGCCCACACAGCATACAACGGGAACGGTTTGTTCACTATCAACCTTAACGCCTATTATTTCCGCTATAGCTTGTTTGTTCGCCGCAGCGGTTGCTTTGCACTTATTTATATCCGCAGTGCCTTCAACCAAAGCCTTTGCAAACGCTTCACAGCCTGCATAACCGCAAACACCGCAATTCGCGCCCGAAAGTTTTTCTTTTACTTTTCCTATTCTATCGTCTTGTTTTACTGCAAGTTTTTTACCAAGCACGGCAAGCAATGTTCCAAATATTGCCGCAAAGACCAAAAGCACGAGTACCGAATATAAAATTGTCATTGGATTTACCATATCGCGCCCCCTATCCTATCATGCCCGAAAAAGCGACAAACGACATACTCAATATGCTTGCAGTAATCAACGTGATTGGGAAACCGCGGAATGCTTTAGGCACATCGCTATTTGCCATTTTTTCGCGTATTCCCGCCATCAAAACGATTGCCAAAGTGAAACCTAAACCCGAAAAGATACCGTTCATAAAGGATTGAATTAAACTTGCCGCTGTTTCAATACCGTAAGCCTGTATATTCAAAATGGCAACACCAAGCACTGCGCAATTTGTTGTGATAAGCGGTAGATAAACGCCAAGCGCGGAATATAGCGAAGGCATAAATCTCTTTAACACCATTTCTACCAGTTGAACCAATGCCGCAATAACCAAAATAAATATGATTGTTTGCAGATATGCAATAGAAAGTGCGACAAGCAATTTTTGAGCAAGCCAAGTAAAAATCGAGGCAAGTCCCATAACAAAAATAACCGCCATTCCCATACCTAGCGAGGTATCAATCTTTTGCGATACGCCTAAGAACGGACAGCACCCCAAAAATTGACTAAGCACGAAGTTATTTACAAATACCGCGCCGATTATAAGCAGAAAATATGTCATAGAGCCGCCTCCTCGTGCGCGGTTACAATTTCCGCATTGACTTTATTTTTCATTAGTTCCTTTTGTTTATTCTTTTTCTTTTGCGCGCGGTCGGTTATCGCGTTGACTGCCGCCATAATAAATCCAAACACTAGGAAACCGCCGGCAGGCATAACAAAGAAATTCATAGCGTATTCGCTAAGTCCGTCAAATTTTAATCCCATTGCAATTCCGGCAAGCGAGCCGTAAAAGAATGAACCTGCGCCCAAAAATTCACGGATAATTGACATAATCAAAATTGCGATCGTAAAGCCTAGTCCCATACCTACACCGTCTAGCACACTGTCAAAGACGGAATTTGAAGAAGCGAACGATTCCGCGCGGGCAAAAATTATACAGTTGACAACAATAAGCGGAAGATAAATTCCCAACGCATCAAAAAGTGAGGGCAGAAATTTTCTCATTATCATTTCCACTACCGTAACGAATGTCGCTATGATAAGCACATAGGCGGGAATTCTAACCTTGTCGGGAATGACTTTGCGGAGAAGTGAAACAAGCGCATTTGAACAGATAAGCACGAAGGTTGTGGCAAGTCCCATACCAAGAGAATTGACTGCGCTTATTGTGATAGCAAGTGTAGGACAAGTTCCAATCACTAGGCGGAATATCGGGTTGTTGGTGATAATACCGTTTGAAACTATTGAACCCTTTGCAATCATATTTTGTCTAAAGTTATGTTTCACAGGGCATCACCTCCATAATTTTTTTTATAGGCATAGACAACGGCATTCAAAGCGTTATTAACTGCCTTTGAAGTTTTTGTCGCGCCTGATATAAATTTAATATTGCCTTGCGTTGTTTCGTCAGTAGAACGCACAAAGCCCTCAATTTCTTTAAGGTTTATATCCTTGTACTTTGCAAGATAACTACTGTCTAAAGCCTTTGTTCCTATACCGTTTGTTTCGGATTGTGCATAGACGGTTATATTCGAAATTTTATCGTTTTGAACATAAACTAAAAGTTCAACAGTACCGCTGTACGCACCCGAACCCACCGCGTGATAAACGACTGCGGAAACGCTATTGATATCTTCAGGATTTTCTACAACGATAAAGCATGCTTTGATATAGCTTTTTGCGCCCTCCGGTGCCATTGGTTCTAATGGATAATACTTTTTCACATAATCGTTTGACAGCGAAAAATACGATCCGATTTCCGTTACTATCGCCGCATCCGCATCCACATAGGTTATATAATTGAAGACTCCAAGAACCCCTCCCGAAACAACCGCTATCAAGGTCAAAACGATAATGCATTTCAAAATATCGCGTGTGCTTTTCGATATCTTTGGGACTTTCCCCTCTCTGCGTTCCTTTTCATCAGCTAAGAGTTTGAGGTTCGCCATTTGTGTTACTTTTGTTTCTTCGGTGTTTACCGAAGACTTTTCAAGTTTACTCATTTGAACCTCCTTTGCCCGCTTTTTGAGTTTTTACGGACTTTTTAGCTTCAATAATTTCTTTTAGACTTAAATTGTGGTGTCCAAAAGGCTTGGGAACAATTCTCTCAATGAGCGGTGAAACAATGTTCATAAGCAGAATCGCAAACGACACGCCTTCAACCATTGAAGAAAATTTGCGGAGTATAACAGTTAAAAATCCGCAACCTAACGCAAAGATAATTTTGCCTAAATTAGTGTTGGGTGTTGTTGAATAATCGGTAGCCATAAAGACCGCGCCGAAAACAAGTCCGCCGCCTAAAAGATATGTCCAAACATATTCGCCGACATAGCCCGTGTTTGCGTAAAATATTGCGGTAAATAAAGCGGTAGTTCCTATATAAATAATCGGGATTTTGACATCAATGACTTTGCGGATTGCAAGATAAATTCCGCCGATAAGCACTGCAAGCGTGGAAACCTCGCCTGCGCTTCCGCCGATTTTCCCTAAAAACATATCGAGGGCGGAAAGGCCGTAAGCAGGATTTGTACCCGCTTCTATCGCGCTTTTTATTCCACCGAGCGGAGTTGCAGATGTTATTGCGTTCACAGTCGCTGAAGTTGTAGCTGTTGTTATATTAAGCTCTTGCGCCAGATATGTAAAAAGTTCACTTAGACCTTGCGACAAATTTATCGGTACAACATATTTGGTCATAATACTGCTCCAGCAGAGCATCAAAAAGATTCTTGCGGTTATTGCGGGATTTGCGAAGTTTTTACCAATTCCGCCAAATAGCATTTTTACAACCATTATTGCAAAGAAAGAACCAACGATTGGCACATAAAACGGCACAGTAGGCGGAAGATTAAGTCCTAAAATTATGCCAGTAACCACAGCAGACAGGTCGTTAACCGTTTGCGGTTTTTTTCGGATAGAGTTAAACAAAAACTCTGCCAAAACTGCGCTGGCAACGCAAATTAGTACAGTAACAAGCGGATAAAACCCGAAAATCAAGACCGAAGCAATAACGCAAGGTATAAGCGCGATAATAACATCGAGCATAATATTTCTGGTTGTGCGCGGACTAAAGATATGCGGGGACGATGAAACAAGATAATTTCCCATTACTTCAACCCCCTTTTTTTAATTACTTTTTTAGCAAGTCGAATAGACTGCAATATAGGGCGCTTAGCAGGACAGTTAAAAGCGCAAACTCCACATTCGATGCAGCTTGCGACATTCAAGCGCACAGCCTTTTCATAGTTTCGGGCAAGAACGCTGTCTTCAATATTGTTGGGAAGCAAAAACATAGGACAGCTTGCGCAACAACGGCCGCAGTTTATGCATTGCGTACTTGCTACCACTCCCGCGCTTTTTTCTGATAAAAATAATAAAGACGAAGTGCCTTTTGTAACGGTGGGTTTCAAATTCGATTGAGCAATACCCATCATCGGACCGCCGCTAATAACTTTTTTTGTTACGCTTGTGTCCACATTTCCACGGCATTCATCATAAATAAACTGATAAGGAATTCCCGTACGAACCCAAAAGTTGCCTGCCTTTTCCACTCCCTCGCCCGAAACTGTCATTGCACGCATAAAACTAGGCTCGCCTTTTATTGCGCGGGCTACTGAATAGGCGGTGTGAACATTGTTGACGACAACTCCACAATCCATAGGCAATTTGCCTGTTTCTACTTTTCTGCGGGTGATTGAATAAATAAGCTGTTTTTCCGCGCCTTGCGGATATTT
>DATESK010000207.1:0-7113 GCA_035270865.1 Clostridia bacterium
CCAAGATAACAAGCAATAGATATAGGATGAGTCAATATTCGTTTAACTTGGGATTTACTATTTTTTTCTTCGTCCTTTTCAATATGTTCATCAAAATTTAAGAACGCAAGTTTTCCGCGATATGTTCGTCTAATAAGAACATAAGCAGCAACTAATACTGCAACTGAAAATAGCGCAATTAAGGTTACAAACAAAGTTCCAGAAACATTGATATTGTATCTTGCAACTTTATCACGGAAAATTTCCACAATTTCCGTTCCTGTCGGTACATTTTCGACTTTTTTCATTGATACGCTATCAAAGTAAGCCGTGCCAATAGACATACGCCCTTCTGTGCCTATCATAAGACATACGGTGAGATAATCGGTATTTTTGGGAACTACATAAGCATTGACTTCAATCCATTTGCCTGTTGCAGTAATTTCTTCAATCACATAGTCGGTGTTTTCAAGAAAAGAAAGGTGCGGGCCAACTGCGTAGTCGTCCGAGCCTATGGTAAATGCCGAGGACATCTTGACAAAGTATTGAATGTGGTAGGTTGCGTTTTTGTCAACTTTCACACTTTGACTCATATAGCTTGCCGATGCCGATGTGTTGGATAAAATTAGCGCGTAACTTCCAGCGTCAGCAGGTTTTGTGGAATCGGACGAGATATGCGACATTCTTTGGGCGGTATAGCTTTCAACTTTACCCAAAGTGCCTTTTGTCCAATAGTTAAATTTTCCTGCGGTTGATTCGGATGAAGTTGTTTCCCAACCTTCAAAATCGCCGTTAAGCAATAATTCTTTGCCAACTTCGGTTTCAGAGGTATTGCAGGCGGAAAATCCAAAAGTCGCGACAACAACGACTAAAGCAACTAAGATACTAAGTTTCCAATATCTTTTCATAATTATTTTCCTTATTCAAAAATTTTTGCAAGTGCAAAGTTTTTCTAAAGCTAATTTATATGCAGTCAGCTTGTGTGTAAATTATAAAAAATTATCGTCAATTAAGCTTAAGAACAAATAATATAAACAAATTGTATAAAGCAAATAAGATTGAAGCAAAATGCTTCAATCTTAAGTGTTGTAAACTATTTTTTGAGTTCCTTAACTTTTGCCGCTTTACCTGTTCTCTCTCTCAAGTAGTAAAGTTTGGCGCGTCTTGCGTCACCCTGACGAATGATTTCAATATGATCAATTTTGGGCGAATGCACGGGGAATGTTCTTTCAACGCCGACACCGAAAGTTACGCGACGAACAGTAAATGTTTCACGGATTCCGCCGTTTTTGCGCGCGATAACAATACCCTCGTAGTTTTGCAGTCTTTCGCGTGTGCCTTCGACGACTTTGACGAAAACTTTGACTGTATCACCAATGTTGAATGGGGTAACTTCCTGTTTCATACCCTCTTTTTCTAATGTGTCAATAATAGTGCTCATTTGACTAACCTCCTGTATGCGACATTCGTCAATGCTTTCTGCCCGAGAGGAATGTCCAAGTCATTTTGTTATATTATCATATTCTTGTATTTATATCAACTGTTTTTACACTCAAATTATCATTATGAGCGGTATTTTTGCAAAAATTTTGTGTATTTTAGCGCAAACTCTAAGCATAAATTCATTTTACCTCAAAAGCGGATTTTATATGCGTTACTTCTCTGTCCAAAACCTCGATAACATCAAACCTAATGTCTACATTTACCTTACGCTTTGAAACTATATATGATTTTGCGGCTTTTATGTAGCGCAACTGTTTTGCTTTTGTAACCGCTTCAAGCGGTCTGCCGTATTCTGTGTTTGTGCGTGTCTTGACCTCTACAAAAACAATAGCATTTTCATTTTTATCGCTATACTTATCTTCATTTCCCGCTTTCTTACGGCTTTTCTTTCTTAAAAATAAATTTGTGAATCCATTTTTAATTTTTGCGATAAAACTTCTTTTACTGTTTTCCGTACTGTTCATATCTTCACAAATAATATCAACTTCGCAACCGCAAGCGACAAAATTCTGTTCTAAAATTTTGTATCCGTGTGCTAAAAGATATTCTTTAGCGATTTCCTCACCTACATCTCCGACCTTTTTTGTGTTCATATTCACCATCTTTTGTTAATCTAAACTTAAGGTAAAACAAAGTTTGCAATTAACTATTTTGTTATTATTCTCAAATGGCACTAACAAAATAGTACTCAGTACATTTCAATCAAATTTAACAAATCGATGTATTGTTTCAAACAAAATTTTTAATGAAACTAGCTCTATGCAACGGTGTTGCGCCATATTTTTTTAATGCCTCAATATGTGTTGCGGTGCCGTAACCCTTATTCGTCTCAAAGCCGAAATTAGGATAGTTAGGTGCTAGTGCGCACATAAATTCATCTCTTGTTACCTTTGCAACAATGCTTGCCGCGCCGATTGAATACGAGAGCGAATCTCCGTGAATAATTGCCTTTGTTGGATATGGCAAATCAAGTTTTAGCGCGTCAACAAGCACAATATCGGGCTTAATTTTAAGTCCTAAAACCGCTTCCGTCATACAAAGTTTTGTAGCGTTCAAAATATTTAATTCATCAATTTTGGTGTTATCGTACGAAACCGTACAAACTGCGATTGCGCTGTCTAAAATCTTTGGAAACAAAATCTTGCGATTTTTTTCGCTTACTTTTTTGCTGTCGTTTACGCCGTCAACTATCTTTTCCAAATCCATAATAACAGCCGAACAGGTTACAGGACCTGCAAGAGGACCGCGTCCGACTTCATCAACACCACATATAAAGCGGTAGCCTTTCTCTAAAAGCTGTCGCTCAAAAAACAATAAATCGGGTTTATGTAATGTTTTTTCCACGGTTTTCCTTTGTTGCCTTGATAAACGGTTTTCCTTTGTTGCCTTGATAAACGGTTTTTCTTATGTTGCCTTGATAAACGGTTTTCTTATGTTGCCTTGATAAAATTAAACTATAAATTAACTCGAATTTGCATTTTTCTTATCAACACTCAATTTACAAATATAAATTAAACAAAATTATATAACTGCTTTTTCAAGCATAATTTTCCCTAGTTTCCCCTTCCTAAAATCATCAATAACCGCTTTTGCACATCTTTCCAAATCCACCTCATCTCCCCGCAATTTATAGCCTCTAGATTGTGCTATCTGCGAAAGAATTTCAGTCGGGTTATTTGTCAACTCGCTAATTCCGTATCTTTCAATAATTTTTTCGAGGTAGTTTTCGGCAAGTTCCGAAATGAATTCAACAGACAGTTCGACTATATCCAAAATGTCATCACGAATACTGCCAATATATGCAAGGTGCTTTGCAACTTTTTGATTTTCAAATCTGCCCCAAAGCGTTCCCGGAGTGTCAAGTAAATCAATGTAATCATCAAGAGCAAGCCATTGTTTTCCGCGGGTTACACCGGGACGGTCGCCAATTTTTGCCGATGCTTTTTTTCGCATAGAATTTATAAGTGTAGATTTTCCGCTGTTTGGAACGCCGACAACCATTGCACGCAAGCATTTGTTTACGCCTTTAGCCTTATACCGTTCTATTACATCACGCATTAAAGATTTTATTGCGGTAACAATTTGCGAACATTCGCCACTTGTTCCAATGGCGCGCACATAGGTTTTTCCCTCTTTATCAAAAACTTTGCACCACTTATCTATATCTGATTTTTCCACTAAATCGCACTTGTTGAAAACATAAAGCACAGGTTTATTTTTCATAAGTTTGTCAAGCACGGGATTTTTACAGGATGATATAGCGCGCGCGTCAATAACATAGATGAGTACATCGCAAAGCGCGGCGTTCTCCTCCATCATTCTGACGGCTTTCGTCATATGCCCTGGAAACCATTGTATATTCAAAACGAACCTCTTTACATATTCAATTTCTTACTTAATTATTTATTGATTTTATTATTGTATTGCTTTCTAATTTCAACAAATCTGGTCTGCGTTCTTTTGTGATTTCTAAACTTTGTTCCTTTCTCCACTTGGCAATATCGGCATGATTTCCACTAAGCAAAACGGGTGGAACTTCCAAATTTTCAAAATTTGCGGGACGGGTGTAATGCGGATATTCTAAAAGTCCGTCTGAAAAACTTTCCTCATCGGTGGAATGTTCACTGCCCAAAACGCCCTCAATATATCTTGAAACCGTGTTGATAAGCACAAGCGCAGGAAGTTCTCCGCTTGTCAAAATGTAATCGCCTATGGAAATTTCTTCATCAATTTCAAGGTCTATTGCGCGTTGATCGACACCCTCAAAACTGCCGCATAAAAGCAACAAATCGTTAGATAAAGCAAGTTCTCGCACAATTTGTTGATTAAGCCGCTTGCCTTTTGGTGAAAGATAAATTCTCTTAGCTTTATGTTCGCCGTCAACAGTTCGGATAGCGGACACTATCGGTTGTGGTGTCATTACCATTCCCGCTCCGCCCCCGAATGGCGCATCATCAGTTTTAGAATGTTTATCTTCGGAATAATCACGAATATTAACAATGTCCACCTCAAATTTTTTGTTCTGCAAAGCCTTGCCTATAATGCTATAGTCAAGAACATTGAACAAATCAGGATAGACTGTTAAAACCGTAAAACGCATATTACCTCTAATAAAGCAAAGAAAAATTATTCGTTATAGACCGCAACTTCTTCAAAAACTTTTTTGTCAAGCAACATTTTGTTCAACTCAAGGTCGATACTCATAATCAACTTTTTAAGAGCAGGAAATGAAACTTCTACTGTTTTTTTGTTTTCGATTATATCGCCTTTGACAACATATACATCCGCTGCTCCGTATTGCAAAACATCGCAAAGCTTCCCAATTTTTACCGCTCCCACAAAAACTTCTATACCTAAAAGTTCGGATACTAAATATCTACCCTCAGACAAAACAATTTTGTCGCGGGTGATGTATAGTTTTTTTCCGCGCAGTTTTTCTGCGCTGTCAATATCATCAATGCCCTTTAATTTGAGATAGGCAAAATCCCTCTCAATTTGAGAGTTTTCAACTGCGACTTGCCTTTCGTCAATATAGACATTTTCTAAATTTTGCGCAGACGGGAAATCAGTAATAAAAAGCTGAACTTTGCAAGTGCCTTTCAACCCTCTCGGGCGGACAATCTGCCCAAAACACACAAATTTTTCTTTCACTCCGCTTTCTCTTCGATAACGACATTGTAGCGAATGCCACCGCGTGGCGTAGCGGATTTAACAAGTGTGCGGATAGCCTTAGCAATTCTGCCCTGCTTTCCTATGACCTTGCCAATGTCCCGTTTAGCTACTTCGACAACTATATCGGTCGAACTTGCGCCTTCGCGGACTTCAATAACAAAATCTCCGTCCTCGCCGACGAGCTGACTTACCAAGTAATCTACAAATTCATTCATCGAATACCTCACATTACGCCGTGTTGCTTAAACAAATTTCTCACTGTATCGGTCGGTTGTGCGCCCTTTAACAGCCAATCTTTTGCTTTTTCAACATCAATGCTGATAACTGACGGCTCTTTAGTCGGATCGTAATAACCAATTTGCTCAATGTATTGACCATTTCTTGCCTTTCTTGAATCAGTTGCCACGATACGATAGAAAGGAGCTTTCTTTGCGCCCATTCTTGTTAGTCTAAGTTTAACCATTTTTAACCTCCAAAATCTTTTTGATTATATAATTTTTTTGTTTTGTACTAATTTCATTATCTTTAGGATGCAAATTTGAAGTTACAGATGTCATTGTCTTTAATTTGTTACATTGAAAACGGCATTTTCTTACCGCTTGCCATTCTGCTCATCATCTGTTTCATCATATCAAATTGCTTTAACAGTTGATTGACCTCTTGTATGCTTGTACCGCTTCCCTGCGCTATTCTTTTTCTATGACTTGCTTTCAAAATTTCAGGTCGTCTGCGTTCTTTTGTCGTCATTGATAAAATAATCGCTTTGGTTTTGGCCATTTTACTTTCATCAATATCAGCGTCTGCACCTTTAAGTTTTCCCGCAAGTCCCGGTATCATATGAAGCATATTGCTTATATTTCCCATTTTCTTTATGCTTTCAAGTTGTTTCAAATAATCGTCAAGAGTAAAGCTTTTCTCCTTCAACTTCTTTTGCAAATCGCGGGCGTCCTCTTCGGAAAATGCGGTCTCCGCCTTTTCAATCAGCGTCAATACATCGCCCATTCCCAAAATTCTTGAAGCCATGCGGTCGGGATAAAACGGTTCTATATCTTCAATCTTTTCGCCAGTTCCGCTAAATTTAATAGGTTTGCCAGTTACTGCTTTGATAGATAATGCCGCGCCGCCTCTTGTATCGCCATCAAGTTTTGTGAGAATAACTCCGCTTATGTCCAGTTGACGGTTAAATGAATCCGCAACAGTTACGGCATCTTGACCCGTCATAGCATCAACCACAAGCAAAATTTCATCGGGTTTTGTCAACTTCTTTAAGTCGGACAACTCGCCCATTAGCTGTTCATCAATGTGCAATCGACCTGCCGTGTCGATTATTAAGGTGTCAAAATCATTTTTATCTGCAAAATGTAATGCCTCTTTTGCAATCTTTACGGCCGCAATTTGTCCCTTTTCAAAAACTTCTACTTTGGCTTTTTCACCCACTACCTGCAACTGCTTGACAGCGGCGGGGCGGTAAATATCACAAGCAACGAGCAATACTTTCTTGCCCTGCTTCTTTAGCATATTAGCAAGTTTTCCGCACATTGTCGTTTTGCCAGCGCCCTGCAATCCGCACATCATATAAACGGTCGGCGGCTTTGAGGAAACGGCAAGTTTGGAGTGCGTGCTTCCCATTAAGGATGTCAATTCATCTTTTACAATCTTAATAACTTGCTGCGCAGGTGTCAAACTTTTTAATATGTCTTCGTGTAGAGCTTTTTCACTTACTGTTTGAATAAACGCTTTAACAACATTAAAGTTGACATCGGCCTCTAAAAGCGCGATACGGATTTCTCTCATCGCTTGCTTTATTTCTAGCTCAGACAGCCTTCCGCGATTTTTCAGCTTAGAAAATATGTGGTTCATTTTATCGGTTAAGTTTTCAAAAAGTCCCATTTAATCCTCCAAAATAGCCTTAATTTTTTCCACGCACAGCCTAGCATTGTTAATTTTATTTTCATTAAG
>DATESK010000208.1:0-5945 GCA_035270865.1 Clostridia bacterium
ATTATATATAAACTAAGTTAACGAATAATATTAAATCAATAAAAAGCCACAATAATATTCAAGCTAAACCCCACCAGTACTCGTATTGAAATTAAGCTCTCCTACCAGTCCTCACGGTGAGAAATTTTAACATCGTCATAATACTCAAAATACTTTTTTTTGAATTTTTCGGTTTCCTTGCGATTTCTCTCTTTTTCGGCAAGTTCCGCCCGCGTTAGCGTTACTTTTTCCGCCTTTTTCTCCGTATTATCGTCTTCTTTCACAATTTTATTTTCTTTTCCTTCCATATTTCTCTCCTAAAAAAATTCATTTATCGCGTTTTATTTTACAGCTGATTTTTGCTCTAAATTTGTTTGTTCTAGTCGAATTTGCTCGTTTAATCAAATATGTTAAGACCAAGGACTATGCCCTAACTTTTGCCGAAACATTTTTATTACGCACTATCAAGGTCAAAAAACTGCTTCAACTCAAAGTTAAAATTCAAGATGCTTTATGTTCTCTTTTCTTGAATAACGGTAAAGCACCACTTTGTTGCCGACAGCGGAAACCGCCTCTGCTCTTACCGCCTTTGCAAGCTCGTCTATGATTTCGCGCCCCGTTTGCCCGACCGCTTTCAAAATTGTTACTTTCACAAGTTCTTTAGCTTCAAGCGCGTTAGATAAATCTTCCACTAGGTTTTGAGTTATACCACCCTTTCCCACTTGAAAAATCGGTTGCAAATCGTTTGCCATTGCCTTAAGATTACTTCTTTCTTTTCCTGTCAGCATATTGTTTCCTTTGAGTTACAGCTCCAATCGATTGCTGTTTCGTTGTTTTTTTCTAAAAACGCGTTCGCTTTTGAAAAGTGTTTGCATCCCATAAACCCTGCGTATGCCGACAAGGGCGAGGGATGTGCGGCTTCCAAAACTAGATGTTGCGGCGCGGTGATAAGTGATTTTTTGTTTCTGGCATTGGCTCCCCAAAGCAAAAAGACTATTGGCTTTTCGCGGTCGTTTAGCAATGATATAATTTTGTTGGTAAGTTTTTCCCAACCCTGTCCGCTGTGAGAATTAGGTTCACCAGCGCGAACAGTTAACACGGTATTGAGCAGTAAAACGCCTTGCTTCGCCCATTTTTCAAGGCATCCGCATTGATTTTTTATGCCCACATCATCAAATATTTCCTTGAATATATTGACAAGTGACGGCGGTGGTTTTACACCTTCCTGCACCGAAAAACAGAGTCCGTGCGCCTGTCCCTCACCGTGATAAGGGTCTTGTCCCAGTATTACTACCTTAACTTTTTCATACGGAGTCGAAACGAGGGCGTTGAAAATGTTTTTCATATTTGGATAAACCGTGTTTTTATCATATTCCGCCGCCAAATACACGCGGAGTTTTTGATAATAGTCCGAGCTAAATTCGTCCTCTAGCAGTTTATCCCAACTGTTGCCGATATTAACCATTTTAATACGCTTTTGCGAAATACACGACCTTGTCGGCTTTCTTTCCGCAACACACGCACTTGTCGCCTACGGGTGTTTGGTCAAAGGGCATAACGCGTGATGACGCCGCCGTTGCGGCTTTTACCGCTGATTCGCACTCATGACTTCCGCACCACATAGTTTTAACAAAATTTTGCGTGTTGACGGCCTCTGTAAGCTCATCCATATTTGCGCAAACCTTGATGTGGCTATGGACAAACTCGTGAGATTGCGCAAGCATATTGTCGTGAATGTCATTAAGCAAGTTATTTATTGTGTTTTCGATATTCTCAAGCGGCGCTATCGATTTTTCGTTTGTATCGCGGCGCGCAAGCACGCACTGTCCGTTTTCGATGTCGCGCGGGCCTATCTCTAAGCGTATGGGCGCGCCTTTCATTTCCCATTCGTTAAACTTCCAGCCAGGGCTTTGGTCGCGGTTGTCAACTTCAATACGAATACCTGCTTTCTTCAAGATTTCCGCAATTTCTGCCGCTTTTTCGTTGACGCCCTCTTTGTGAGGCGCAATAGGAATTATTACACATTGCACAGGAGCGACACGGGGCGGAAGCTTTAAGCCTCTTTGGTCGCCGTGCGCCATAATCAATGCGCCGATTAGACGGGTGGAAACGCCCCAACTTGTTTGATAGGGGTTTTTCAATGTTCCGTCACGGTCAGAAAATTTTATATCGAATGCGGCGGAAAAGTTTGTGCCGAAGAAATGCGAAGTGCCTGCTTGCAAGCTCTTGCCGTCTAGCATCATAGCTTCCATAGCATAGGTTTCCTGCGCACCTGCAAACTTTTCACTCTCTGTCTTTCTGCCGATTATAACTTCAATCGCCAAAACATTCTGCATAAACTCGCGGTAGACCTCAAGCATTTTAAGAGTTTCTTCCTTTGCTTCCTCGCTTGTGATGTGCAAAGTATGCCCCTCTTGCCACAAAAATTCGCTTGTTCTAAGGAAAGGACGGGTTGTTTTTTCCCAACGCACCACATTAGCCCATTGGTTTATCAGTAACGGCAAATCTCTATAGCTGTGAATCCAGCGCGAATACATTTCGCAAATAATCGTTTCGCTCGTAGGACGAACGACAAGTTTTTCTTCAAGTTCGTTGTCGCCAACATGGGTTACAAGCGCGACTTCGGGGGCGAAACCTTCGACATGTTCGGCTTCCTTCAAAAGATAGCTGTACGGAATTAGCAAAGGAAAATATGCGTTCTTGTGTCCAGTCTCCTTGAACCGCTTGTCCAAAGCGTGTTGAATATTCTCCCAAATTTCGTAACCGTAGGGACGAATAACCATTGTTCCCTTGACAGGACCGTAGTCTGCAAGTTCGGTTTTCATAACTACATCGGTATACCACTGCGGGAAATCCACCTTCATATCCGCTATTTCTTTGACGAATTGTTTGCTGTCTGCCATATATACCTCTTATTGCTTTGCTATATATAAATATAACAATATTGTTTTTCTTATTTCAAAATTTAGCATACTTTTTTCTTAGGATTGTCTTTCTTATTTCAAGTTTTGCATACTTTTTCCTTAGGATTGTCTTTCTTATTTCAAGTTTGCGTACTTTTTTCTTATAGAATGTTAGCAATCTTGAGGCTAAAAGTCAATCAAATGCTAAAATAAGACAAAAACTAAGGAATGGTAACTGCCTTACGCTTTAACATTTCCAAAATTTTTGTCTTCTTCCAAACTATGCTGTTTCGTAATATTTTTCTTACTTTAATCCGTCTTAAACCATTTCTGGACTAATCCGTCTTAAGCCATTTCAGTATTTATTTGAACTAATTTCTTTATTAAACCATTTCGGAATATTTGTCTTGGGCAATAACCATGCTCCATTCTCCGCCTGCGCTGTAATCATCAAGTTCAATAACCGTACCGCCACGGTAAGCCGTATCCGTCTGTTTAACATACGCCAAGTTGTCTATTGAAAGTCCAAAATTCAAATTTATACCGCGGTATGTTATGGAAAATGTGTTCTTGTGGTCGTGTCCTACAAATATACCCTTTGTGGAACCAAGTTCCACCGCCTTTTCAAAGAACAAATCATCGTAGCGGGGAACGCTTATTATCGCCTCTCCGTTCTCGCGGTAACCCTCTCCCATATAACCAAAATTGTAAACAACATCATCTTCTCCGATTTTCACCTTTGTTCCCGATGCGAAATAAGTTCCCCATTCATCAGTCAACATTTCGGCATTTTTTTCTAGCGCGTCCCAAACCTTATAGTACTCTTGGTTGGGAATATGGTAAAACGCAAGAGAGGTTGCAAGAGCGCCGTCAGGATAACCATAACTCTTTGACACTCTGTTTAGTTCCGCCTCATACCATTCTATTTGGTCTTCGTGTATGTTGTCATATCCGTCTGTCAAACTTCCGTCCACATACATATTGCTGTCAAGCAAAACGCACATCGTATTAAGTGAGCCGTCAAAGTTTAGCACATTAACAAAATAGTTGGATTCGCCGAACACATCGCCGAAATATTCGCCGTCCATTCCAAATTCGGCGTTATTATCAAATTCTAGCATTGTTTGTTCGGCAGTAAACAAACAGCTTCCGCCATTTTCATAAGAAAGGCTTTCGTAATATTTGGTTATAGCAGACTTTTTGTGAGTTCCGTAAACTTCACTATCGTGATTTCCATAAGCAAACGCCCACGGTACGCCTATTGATTCCATAAGCGTGCCAAAAACTCTGGCTTCGTTTAAGTTGTTTGAAGTGCCTGTTTGAATGAAAACAGGATATGCGCTGTCGCCGGTACAAATTATTAGGTCGGGTTTTGTGGATTCGACAACCTTATAAATCGCATCCATAGCGTATCGGTCTAATTTAGTCGTGAAAACGCCGTTGCCTATATGTATATCGGTAAGTTGCAAAATTTTTATGGGTTCGCTGTCGGAAACCGCAGTTTTTATGCTGTAATAACCCGTTGCATCCCGCTCTATCACCGTATCCCTTGTCTCAACTTTATTAAAACTCGCCGCATATTCAAGCATATCGGTTGTTCCTATCGAAAACATAAACGATACAAGACTTGTCAGCAGAAAAATTATCATAAATGATACGCAAAAGCGAAACCAAAAAGTTGCCTTATTGCTTTTGAACATTCTGTTTTTTACTTTGAACTTTTTTTCCATTATGTTTTTCCTCGTATTTGATATTATAAATCATAACATATTTATGTAAATATGCAAATATTTTATAATTTTATTGCTAAATAACCTTCTGCCTCTTTTTGCCAACAAGATTATTTTGCAGGTTGTTTCTTTTTGTCTCAATACAGCATAATATACTGACAAATAATATTTTTTCGGGATTTGTTCATATATTTACGAAAAACAGTTTACAATATGCAAGGTTGTCAATATAATATAGGCGAAAATCAAGGCATAAATGGCATAGCCGTATTATATAAATTAGCGAGGGTTATAATGGGAAATTACAAGAAATGTCCGCGCTGTGAGCTAAATTGGATTCCGAATTCCGAGGAATATTGCGATGTTTGCAAGGTAGAACTAGGCAAGGCAAACATTCCTCTTATCGAAGATGAGGACGAGGAATTGTCAGAGGAGCGAATTTGTCCCGAATGCAAGGTGAATTACCTTGAGGACGGAGAAGATGTTTGCACAGCTTGCCGCGCCGAAAAAGTCGTAAAGAAGCCCGAGGAAAAAGCCGAACCGACAGATGACGAAGACTGGCGTCAATTTGTGGAAGAGGATGTTCCCGCCGAGGAAGACAACGGCACCGAAATTTCTTTAGCAATGTTACAGGAAGAGGAAGAGGCGGAAGACGACAACGAAGAAGAGGAAGAGCCTGTGGATGTGGTTGACGACTTTGACGAATCCATAACTGACTTCTTTAATGAAGATATTGAAGACGAGGATGACGAAGAAGACGAAAAGGACGACGAAGATTTTGTTGATTAAGTTGCAATAAAAAACAACTACATTTCAATAAAACTAATAATCGCACTCTTTGCTATTAACGAACAATCGACGCTTTTGCAATAATACGAACAAATCGTACACTTGCGATAAGATGAAAAATCCTTCTTAGCGATACCAAAATCGAATGAAACTTAAATATAATTAAAACGAACAATCCGCTCTCTTGAGCGGATTGTTTTTCACCAAATTAAATTAAACTACTGCAAAGACTACTTTTTCTTCGGTGATGACGCCGACTTCGTGTTGCTAGTTGCATTCTTTTTTGCGCCACTAGTGCTTCCACTTCCACAGCTTCTTGTTCCGGTCGCATTGCTTGTGTCTCTCATCGCATTTGATGTGCTGTTTGAACTTGATGTGCCCTTAGCCTTGTTGACATTTTCTTTGGCTGAAGTGCCATACTCTTTGTTTTGATTTGCCATAGCTTTTCTCCTTTTTTTTGTTTATACTTATATTTTTTCCATACGCAATTTCTTTATACAATTTTTTTAAGTTTTTTATAAACAAAATATGGGATATATAGGCT
>DATESK010000209.1:0-2543 GCA_035270865.1 Clostridia bacterium
GCTCGTATAAAAAAATATCTTCAAAAAGTCTTGTATTTTGGAAAAAATCATTTATAATGGAATGTATTCAATAACATTCGCGCTTTTGCGCTCGGAGGAAAATTATGAAAGAAAAATTGATGGGTAGCATAAACTACATTCTATGCATTATAATGGGAATTGCTACAATCGTGTTTTTATGTTTGCCTGCTATAACATATACTACTGATATAGGTTTGTATAATAATGGATCTCTCTCTTATAATAGCTTTCAAATGTTAACAATGGATTATCTTTTCTTCAACAGCACAAATGTTGCATTGCTCAGCGGAATATTTGCAATTATCACCACCGTTGTTGCAGCATTGCTAATTTTTGTCGGTGTAATGATGCTTTTGAAAAAACTTGGCGTCTACGATTGGAAATTTGATAATAAAGTTTCAGATTTCAATTTTATTTTAGACACAGTAGCCACAATTTTCACGGTCTTAGCATTCGGCGTATTCCTTACCGCATTATTCTTTAAGAACGCAAATGCTGATTTGACACACTTCTTTGTAAAATTAACACCTGTGGCATACTGCTTGTTCATCATTCCTGCAGTACTTTGCTTGGCAATGTGGATTATTGATGCAATCGCAGAAAGCAAAGCAAAAAAGAATGTTGAAGCTCCAAAAGCATAATAGGTAAAAAAACAATCGGAATTTGAATTAATAAATAAAAAATCAAGGCGCACTCTTTGAGTGCGCTTTTTTTACTTAGAAATTTAAGTATTTTAATTTATTAGAGTTGCGTATTCGCTGTGCTTTGGTAATTTTCAATAATAATTTTCTCGTGCGTGTGCGTGCGCACATATTCTATTACTATAATTATACAAGTACTAAACAATGATTATTATTTGACAAGTATAGTTTGTAATGCTAAAATTGCATTGTTTACTTATCGTAAAATAACTATAAATGGCAATTTAGGAGAAAGTATGCTAACGATAAAAAATCTTGTAAAAAAATATCCGCGTAGTGATAAACTATCGGTTGATGATATAAGCATTGAGCTTGAGCCGGGGGAAATTTTTGGTTTTTTAGGACAAAATGGCGCTGGTAAATCTACAACTATCAAATGCTTGACGGGTATTCTTCCTTTTGATTCGGGTACTATTGAAATATGCGGATACGATTTGGCAAAAAAGCCTATTGAGGCAAAAATGAATATCGGCTATGTACCCGACAACCATTCGGTCTATGAAAAACTTACGGGAACGGAGTATGTCAACTATGTGGCTGACCTATACCGTGTCCCTACCGCTTTAAGAGAGGAAAGACTTAATCGCTATCTCACACTTTTCAAACTTGAACAGGCCGCAAATAAACAAATTAAAAGCTATTCTCACGGTATGAAGCAGAAAATCTGCATCATCGCCGCGCTTATTCATGAGCCGAAACTTTGGGTGCTTGACGAGCCTATGATGGGGCTTGATCCGCAATCGACAGCGGAAATTATCGCTCATATGAAAGAGCATTGCGCAAAAGGCAACACCGTCTTTTTCTCCTCGCACAACCTTGATTTGGTAAAGAAACTTTGCAACAGAGTCGCTATCATCAATGAAGGGAAAATCATTGATATGTTTGATTTGAAAAACAATCCTAAGAATCAAGAAGAATTGGAAATCCGCTTCTTCAAAATCACGGGTACTTATGAAAAGCGTTTGTTTGAAGATTATGTGTCGCAAGAAGTGGAAGATATGCGCCCTAAACTTGAGGGCAACGACAAAGCTAAAACATCTAAAGTTGAAAACATAGACAAAGCTAAAACATCTAAAGTTGAAAGTGTTGACAAAGCTAAAACATCCAAAGTTGAAATTGACAAAGCTAAAACAGCTAATAAAGTTGGAAACAATGACAAAGCTAAAACAGCAAGTTTGACCGCAAACAAACCTAAATCCGATAAAAAGGACGATAAAGGAACGGGGAGTGGCAAATGAAAACGAGCATTTCAACTCTGTTCAAACTTGAACTTAGGTCGCGCTTTGGCAATACAAAGCTCGTTGGTTTCAAAGAGCATTTCAAACGGGTATTTGATGTGTGCTTTTATTCTGTTCTCTACGCTATTTTTATTTCCGCTATTTACTTTGTAACGGAAATGTTTGTAACGCGGTCGGGTTTGCAATATGAATATCTTACGCTTGTTAGTTGTGTAACGCTAGTTTGTATGACTATTGTTTGCACAGGTTCAGTAGTCAAGAATTTGTACTTTACGGGCGACAATGAATTGCTTTTGCGCTTTCCTGTCAGCGGAATGGAAATTCTGATTTCAAAATCCATTTATGTTTTTGCGCAGCACTTTATCACTTGTTTTGTTCTCCTTGCTCCTGTCTATTCAATATTTGGATATCTGGCGGGCGCAAATGTAGGTTACTATTTTGCATCCTTTGTTGTTCTTATTTTGATTTCCATTGTGCCGTACTTTGTCGCAAATATTATTTCTATCCCAATAATGTTGCTCATCAATTTGGTAAAAAACCAATTTATTATTATATTGGTATTTTTGATTGGCTTGATAACAGG
>DATESK010000210.1:0-2747 GCA_035270865.1 Clostridia bacterium
GCCATTCAGCGTGCGATTTTCATAATAGATTGATAAGAAATCTTTTAGATATAGTAGCGGAAAAAAATATCTTCATTACCAGAAAATTACAATATCTGTCTAAAAGAACCATAAGAGATAAACTAATATCTTATCTTTCGGATGAATGCAAAAAACAAGGGGAACAGGATTTCACTATACCGTTCAACAGACAACAGCTTGCTGATTATTTAATAGTGGACAGAAGTGCTTTATCAAACGAACTCTCAAAGATGTTTGGGGAAGGTATTATAGATTATCATAGAAATGTCTTTAGACTAAAAAAATCATTTGATTAATTTATTCATATTATTTTTACTTTCGTGATTTTTCCTAAATTTTCGTACTTGTTTTGCCAAAAATAGCAGGAAAACCGCCCAAAATGGGCGGTTTTCTCATTTATCACCCGCTACCCCGAAAGTGATATATTTGCTATGTTTGTCCGACAACGGTTCGCTGTTGTATTATGCCTGCACGGGCTCAGCTTCTTGAGGTAAACCGTAAATATCAATCCTTCTTCTGTCGTAGAAATTTGCAAATGAAGTTTGCATATAGGGAACAATGAATAAGTAAAGAATTCCTGCTGTTAAAGCGCCAAGTATCATCCAACCTATAAAACTAAGACCCAAGAGAAAAATTTGCCCTTTGCAGCCGTTTGTCAGTTTTTTGCTTTCGTTAAGGCATTCTCTCCAACCAAGATTAGGATTATCTATAAGCACATAGGACGCTAAGGAATATGAAATTGCTTTTATAATTCCCGGAATAATGAATAGCAATGTCCAAAGGAAAGTAAAAATTCCGGTCATAATTGTCAAACCAATAGATTTCAAAAACATTCCGTTTTTATAACCGTAAGTTAGTCCCGAGTATTCAAGCGTATCACCGCGCGAAAATCTCAGGTATACGAACATTATGCCTATTTGAAGCGGTATAAGAACAATTGCGATTACTACATTAAGTGCAGCACCTAAAATTATCAAATCGCGCCAAATAAAGTTTATCCCGGCTAACACACCCCCGATAACTGCAACGATAATTGTTATTAGCGCACCCTTAAGCCAGTTGCCATTAAGCCGTTCGCGTGCATATCTACGCACGTCATAGTTAGTAAAATTCATTCTATTATATCCCCTTTAAACATTTATTTTTTTGTTTATTTTTGCTCTTTTAAATTTTAAATATTTTTTTTGAAAAAGTTTCTTTGGAAAAATTTAGCATTTAATATCTTCACTTTAGCATTGATTTATTTATGTGTCAATTAGTTTGATTATGTCAAAATAAATAAAAAGGTATGCCATAAACGCAATGTTGATTGCGTTTATGGCATACCTTAAGCGAAGCGAAAACCTCCGTACCTTTTTCAAATTTTTTAGCTTTGCTAATAAAAAAATGATACATAAATTAAGCTGTCTTTGGTTTCCTTTAGCATCTAAATTTTAAAATTGCACATAAATTTAGCTGTTTTAAGTTTCCGTTAATATCCAAATTTTGAATTGCACACAAATTTAGCTGTTTTAGGTTTTCGTTAGTATCTAAATTTTAAATTGACTTATCAATCCAAATGCCATATAGTCAGCCATTCTTAATGCCTCTTCCTCGATGGCGTCATACTGTTCAATACTCTTCTCATATTGCTTTGTAAGAATTTGTACGGCTTCCTTTTCAGTCATATCAAGGTGCATAAAGAACATATCGCGCCATACCGCTTTGTCCCAGTAAGGATTTATTCTGCTTAAAAAAGTAGCAATTTCCTCGCCGTTAGCGTACCATTTTTTGCGTTGAACTTCGACCTCTGCACTATTACCGTTTTTTGCCGCATTGACTAAATCCGCCGCAATCAAAAGGTGCGCGGTAAAAAGCTTTTCAAACTCCATAGCTTTTTGCTTGCCGTAATATGTACTTAAAAAACTTGCAAAGTCCACGGGATTGCGCAGAAGCCGTTTTGGATATCTACACAGGAAAAATTTCGAAGTTTACAGATATGACGAAGTTTTGCCCTAAAAGAAGTGTTTTCAAAATAACAAGTGCAAATTTTGACCACCAATTCTTGCATAGAAATAATTATAATCAAATTAATCAATTTGATTTTTTATAACTAAAAAAAACTGACGGAATCGTCAGCTTTTTAGTTTAAGTCCAAAATTTTTATAAGAATTTGATTGCGTAAAATTCTAGTGGTCTTTAGTGTCTGCAATTGCTTTTGTCTGATGTACTGTGCCGTGTGGATGGTGCGGCGGCGCATAAATTGAATAAAGTTTAATCGGAGTGTTGCCGATATTGACAAGATTATGATATGTACCTGCAGGAACAAAAATTGCAAAGTTGTCCGTTACATTTGCTTGATAGTTGAGTTTGTCCGGAGAATTTCCCATCATAACAAGTCCGTATCCCCCCTCTAACCGCAAGAACTGGTCTGTATCCGAATGGACTTCAAGTCCTATCTCGCCGCCAACTGGTATGCTCATCAAAGTAAGTTGTAGATATTTTCCCGTCCAAAGTGCCGTTCTAAAATTTGAATTTTGAAGTGTTGCCTTTTCTATGTTGACAACAAACGGGTCTGGACCATAATCTGTGGGCGTCATATTAGTAACGCCTAATTGATTTATATTGCGCATTTTTCACCTCGCTAATTTAATATTCCATATTATGAGATAATATGAAAATTTGTTATGCAAACTGCAAAATAATCATTGATTGTTAGCATAAACATAAATTTATAACTTTATATG
>DATESK010000211.1:0-5378 GCA_035270865.1 Clostridia bacterium
GCGACTGTTTGTTAAGATAACCTTCATATTTAATTTGAACTCTCAGCGTTTCCAAAACCTCGTCCGAAAACTCATCGCCAACAAGCGGTCTAATGTTTTCAAACTGCACGGCGGGACGGCGCATTAAGTCGGCAAGCGACAGCGGATGTTCGGGAACAGTTTCGTCAAGCGATAAAAGCACCGCGGCTGTCTTATCCTTTGGTAAAATTTCATCTGCATTCTTTTCCAGTTTCTCTATCTGCGCCATTTTTTTCTTATATTTTTGATAACGATCCTCTGTTGCAAGTCCAAGTTCGTATCCGTCCTCTGTCAAACGGCGGTCGGCATTATCTTGTCTTAGGTATATACGATACTCTGCTCGCGAAGTCATCATTCTATACGGTTCAAGAGTGCCTTTTGTGGTAAGGTCATCAATAAGCACGCCGATATATGCCTTGTCCCGTCCCACGATATATGGCGGTTTATTGTCCACAAAACGACTTGCGTTTATACCCGCGATAAGTCCTTGCGCGGCGGCTTCTTCGTAACCGCTAGAACCGTTTAGCTGCCCTGCGGAATATAATCCCGCAACTTTTTTTACTGCAAGCGACGGTGAAAGTTCAATAGGATTTATGCAATCATATTCTATTGCATATCCATACTTGGCAAATTTGCAATTTTCCATACCCGAAATCGTGCGGTACATCTTTTCTTGCACATCCTTCGGCATAGATGTACTCATCCCTTGAACATACACCTCATCGCTGTCAAAGCCTTCAGGCTCAACGAAAATTTGATGGCGGGACTTGTCGGGAAAGCGCATAATTTTTACTTCGACAGCAGGGCAATATCTTGGACCCACCCCCGTTATCGTACCGTTGTAGAGCGGACTGCGTTCAATATTTTCCCTTATTATTTCGTGCGTTTTTTCGTTTGTATAAGTGAGATAACAAGGCATTAAATTCACGGCTTTTTCGTCTGTCATAAAGGAAAACGCGTGTATGTCCTCTCCCTCTTGAATTTCCATTTTTGAATAATCAATGCTGTCACGATAAATTCGGGCAGGCGTTCCCGTCTTAAAACGGCGAATATCAATTCCTAATTTTACAAGGCTGTCGGTCAATAAAGTTGCAGGCGCATATCCGCTAGGCCCGCCTTTTTTGGTTTCTTCACCCGTAACAATAGATGAGTTAAGATAAACGCCTGCCGCAAGAACTACGGCTTTTGCAGTAATCATTTCTCCGCTTTTGAGGCGCACTCCGATTATCTTGTTTTCGTCAACACAAAGTTCCGCCACTTCCCCTTCAAGCAAATCAAGGTTGGGCGCAGAGTGCAAAACTTTCATCATATTTTCGTGATACCACACCTTGTCGGATTGCGCGCGCAAGGAATAAACGGCAGGCCCTTTGGTGCGGTTAAGCATTTTAATTTGAAGTAAACTCTTATCTGCAACAAGCCCCATTGCTCCGCCCAGCGCATCAATTTCGCGCACTAAGTGTCCCTTTGCTGTTCCGCCTATATGCGGATTACAGGGCATAAGCGCGATTGCATCAAAAGACAGACACACGAGCAAAGTCGCATGTCCTGTCTTTGCACACGCCAATGCCGCTTCACAGCCGGCGTGTCCGCCTCCAACCACTATAATATCGTAATTCATAGTTTATTATCTCTTTTTGTGCGCATAAACCGCTTTTTATGTCGAATAATGTTTATTTTGGAATAGTATCAAATTTAATATTACCACAACATTATTGCTATTTTCCCACGCAAAATCTGGAAAAAATGCGGTCAATAATTTCTTCGCTTGCAGTTGTTCCCGTGATTTCGCCAAGCGCATCTGCCGCTATTTTCAAATCAACCAAGATGCAGTCGGTGCTGTTGTTGCAAAGTCCTGCGCTCGCACTTTCAAGCGCGCGCTTTGCTATTTGCAGTGAAGATATATGTCTTTCCGATGTAACGACCTCGCCGCTTTCCACCCCGCCTGTCTTAAACAGTTCATATATTGAGTCCATTAAGCTATTTATGCCTTGTTTGTACTTCGCGCTGACTGCGTAACTGTTGCCCTGTCTTCCGTAGTTTCCGCCCTTGCAATCGCTTTTGTTTTCCACAACAAACACGGTTTTCCCGCAAAGCAGTTTTTCTATTTCTTCGCTCTCGTTATTGCTATCGTTATTTATGCTTTCGTTATTGCTCTCGGTATTTATGCTATTTCTATTGTTCTTGTTGTTTTTATTATTCTTGCTATTTCCATTGTTCTTGATGTTCTCATTGTTTTTGTTTTCTTCGTTATTTTTTCCGCTCGCATCTTTGACATAAAGCACAATGTCGGCACTTAGAATTTCGTTTTTCGCCAGGTTCACTCCTATGCGTTCTATTTCGTCGTTGCTCTCCCTAATGCCTGCGGTATCGACAAGATTGAACCGCAAACCCTTATATTCCACGCTTTCGCTGACCAAATCTCTCGTTGTACCTGCCTTATCGGTGACGATAGCGCGTTCGCGGTTCACCATAGCATTGAGTAACGAGGATTTCCCCACATTCGTGTAGCCTACAAGCGCGATTTTTATGCCGTGCTTTGCTATTCTTCCTATATCCTCCGTGTCTAAGAGTTTGTCTATTTGTTCTTTAGCGCTGTTTAATACTTGTGGAATTTGAGGAAGGATTTCATCTTCCATTTCTTCTGGATAGTCTAAACTTGCTTCAAGTCCCGAAATCAAATCTATAATTTCATTTTCAATTTGTTTAATTTGTTTTCCAAACTCTCCGTCCATAAGTCGGTATGCAGCGCGTACTGCAGCTGCACTTTCGGCGTTTATCATATCAATAATGCCTTCGGCATCGGCTAGTGTCATTTTGCCGTTAAGATACGCGCGCTTGGTGAATTCCCCTCTTTGCGCCATAACCGCTCCGCGCTTTATGCACTCGCGCACAACACCGTCTAAAATTCTAACTCCGCCGTGAAGTTGAAACTCCACGATATCTTCGCCCGTGAATGAACGCGGAGCTTTGAAGTAAACCGCATAGCCCTTATCGGAAAATTCTTCGCACAAAACTTGTCCGAAAACAAGTTTATTCGGTTCATCACCAAATTTTTCGTCCGCATTTTTGGCAAAATTAATAACGGCGAATATGCTTTTTGCAATACTCAAAGCATCTTCGCCGCTCATTCTGACAATACCTATTCCGCCGACTCCTAGCGCGGTTGCTATTGCAACAATTGTGTTCATTAAAATGGAAATCTCTTTTTGCCGCCGAAACTCTTAAACTTTGGCGCGCCTTCTTTTTTTACAGGTTCAAGCGGAGCAAAATCTAACTCCTCGGACAAGATTTGAGGTTTTGATTCAATTTTGTCGTAATCGTCATAGCTGTCTTGTGGAGCGCGGTCACTTCTTTGGCGCGAGGCATCATACGGACGGTCGGATTGACGGGAACTATCGTAAGGACGATTTGAACGCGGACGCCTTTCACCTTGACGGTCATCTCTGCGGCTATCGTTCCCTCTTGGATTATCTCGTCTTGTGCGGTTATTTTCACGGTTAGCTTCGTAAGTTCCCACAATTTCTACACCCTTAGGAATGATAACGACATGGCGGTTTGGTTCTTCGCCCTCGCTCGTTGTTTCCGCTATTTCGCTGTTTTGCAAGCTGGAATGAATAATTCTTCTTTCATAAGGATTCATCGGCTCAAGCACAACTTTTTTGCAGTATTGATAAGCCTTTTCCGCAAGACGGTTTGCAAGTCCAATCAAAGTTTCTTCTCTTTTTTCGCGATAGTTTTCGGAGTTTACAACGACTTTTTTGTAGCGGTCTTTGTCGTCGTGGTTTAGTACGGTCAAGGTCAAATATTGAATAGCGTCAAGCGCCTCTCCGCGATAGCCTATAATTGCGCCGCTATCTTTTCCCGCGATGTTGATTGTTATGCTGTCTTTGTCTTCCACAGCCTTCGCGTCAGCATCAAGATTCATATATTTAAGCACGCCGCCCACAAACTTTTCGGCTTTTTCCGCCATAGATTCAATGGTTGACATTTTGATGACGGCTTTTTGAAAAAGTCCGCCCTTGCTTAAAATTTCCACTTCCACTTCTTCAATTTTTGCGCCAAGCTCAAGCAATCCTTCTTCAATAGCGAGTTCAACGGTGGTGGCTTTGATTTCAATCGTTTTATTCATAATTTCTCCTAATCTCTACTTGCTTCTGCGTTGGACGGGAACAACTGTTCTCTTATCCCAAATTGAAGCAAAGAGGTTGTATGCAAGTTGGAAAACAATCGTATAGACTGCTCCAACAAAGATATATAGCGTGAATGCCGATGAATACATTAGAGAGAATATTCCCATAATGACGGGCATCATATACTGCATTACTTTGTTTGATGCTGCAGCTCCTGCTGCATCGTTTGCTGGCGGTGCGCCGCCCTGTGATTTCATCAATAGTTTTTGCGAGAAAAAGTTTAGGGCAAGTGATAGTATGGGCAAAATCAAAAGACCGTTCCAACTTCCGTTCTTTCCGTAACCGCCCGTGCCTAAAACTTTTGCCATTACTGTTTCATACTCGCTTATCGCAACACCCTCTATTTTAGCCTGAGCCATACCCGACTGTCCTGAGAAAGTCGCATAGTCGGGAACTGCGGACTTCCAAGTGTCTTGAACGAAAATATTGTGTACCCACAAAAATGAGGGCATTTCATAGTTTTCCGCAACTTGTGTTTGCGCATATTCTATAGCATTGTAGTGCGCTGTTCCTGCAATTTCTGCACGCGCATCTGTGGTATTTTCGGGAAGTTCTGCAAAATATGAATCGTAAAGTTCGTTATATTTTGACTCATACGAGGTATTGAATGTGGTTTGTGCGTTACTATAAACCATACCGTTTTGGTAAGCTACCATTTGGTTGAAGCCTCCAAAAACAACAATAAATACCACAAGGGTGATTACAGTCGGCAAGCACGCGCCAAAGGTTGAATATTTTTCTCTTTTGTAAAGAGCCATTTGTTCTTGATTATAGCGCGCCTTATCGTCCCCAAATTTCGCCTTTAGGTCCTCAAGACGGGGTTTCATACGCTCCATAATTTTTGCGTTTTTACGCGCAATATGTTTTTGCCAAAAATCAAACGGGGATAAAATTAATTTCAAAATGACGGTGAAAACAACTACCGTCCAGCCAATATTGCCTATTTTATTGTTTAGTGCCATTAGGAATTTAGCCATAAAGTGCGTTGGCTCGGAAACTCCGTTTTCTAAGTTTACAACATTATCACTAGCGTTGCATCCCGAAAAAGCAAACAGCGCAACCAGCAATAGCATGCATGCGGCATAAACCATTATCTTTTTTTTACGGCGGTAATCTAAAGAAGCCATTTGATTTTTCCTCGATAATTTTCGCGAACGGGGTTGAAACCTC